>JALWRJ010000298.1 GCA_026994125.1 Cyclobacteriaceae bacterium
ATATGCCTCATGTGCCTTTAGGTACATTACGTGTATTACTTTTATCAAGCAAGCTTCAATTTATTCTTTGCCGGTAGGTTTCATTCTGCGGTTAAACATATTAAATCCTTTATTTCCATTTTTGAGTGAAAGAAAAATAATGAGACCGCCCAAAAGAATAATGGCACCCATGATAGCAATTATAACAATGGTTTTGGTATTTGAAACCCGCAATTTGTTTAATTCGTTTTCCTTGCGTATTAATTCAATCTCCTTTTCTTTTTCAAGCAAATGAAAAGTAACTTCCAAATCGGCTAGTTTCTTGCTCGAAGTTTCGTTTACAATATCATTGCGGTAGGCATCGTATAGTACCCGGTTGTCGTATGCTTGTTCAATATTGCCCAGGCTGTAGTATAAATTAGCCAATGATAAGTGGATATCTTTAAGTAGCGGTTTATTAATTACATTTTGCGCATGACTAAGTGCTTTCAATTCCAATTCTAAAGCATTTTTGTTATTATTTTTATCTTTTTCGAGGGCAGCTAAATTGTGTAAGGCAAAGGCCTGCCCCACAATATCTTTACGTTCAATGCTGGTTTTAAGTGCTAGCTCATAATATTTTTTAGCTCGTTTGTACTCGCCACGTTGGTAGTAAGCGTTTCCAATATTTGAGTATGGGTCAAATTCGCTGTGATCAATTTTATCGTATAGCTTAATGGCTTTTTTATAAAAACCAATGGCACGGTAGTCTTCGCCCATAGCCAGGTAGGTGTTACCCAGGTTGTTTAAGGCCCCAACCATGTTTTTTTCGTCTTTTAACGAATCTAGCAACCAATACGATTTTAAGAAGTATTCTAAGGCATTTTTATATTGGCCTTTCATAGAATAGATGGTGCCAATATTGTTTAAGCTATAAGCGTAGCCTTTGGCATTATTTATATCCTTATTAAGTTGCAACGATTGCAGGTGGTAGCTCATGGCTTTATCAATAACCCCATGGTTTTTATAAAATACACCTATGTTATTATAGCTTGCGGCAATGCCTTCCTTAAAATTAAGCGTAAGCGCTAAATCCAGTGCATGTAGCGTGTAATCCAGTGCTTTTTTTGGGTTTGAGTTTATAAATTGGTTATAAAGCTGGTTGTTGGCCTTAACAGCAGCTTGGCCTGTACCGCTTGCCACTTGCTCTAAGCTATCTAAGTTTCCTACAGGTTGGCCGGCAACCACAGTTGCCAATAGTACGCAAATTGAAAGTATTAAAGGTTTAAGCATTTGGTTTGGTAGGTATTAAAATACGAATATACCACCTAAATTTTAAACACAAATAAATTAATTAGCCCGATGTGTGCTAACTTAAATTTTTTCGGGCAATTGTTGCATAACTTAAACCAATTAACACAGGGATGTAAGCCAAATTTATGCCCCATTGGTGGGGAAGTACCGTTTCTTGTATGGCCATCATGGCATACTTACTAAAAGGGAATTGAATTAAATCGGATAGCGAAGCATAGGGAAGGTAATTGGCCAGGTACTCCAGGTTGTAGGGCAACGGTATTTTTATCATCCATTCCAATGCAGGATAAATTAGTAAAATTACAATGGCCAACCCGGCTCTTTTAATGATAAATGCCAGGGCTAGTGCCAGCAGCAAATAGTTAAAAGTGGCCAGCCAATAAGCCGGAACAAATTCAATATGTGTTACCATGAGTTCGGGGCTGGAGGATGGCGTGTACAGGTTACCCAAAATTAAACCCAGCGCCAACACCACTAAAGTGCTTGCCAGGCTTATTAAAAATATAAATAGTACTTTAGCACCAATAAAATCGGCCCTGCTAAGGCCATCAATTACATGCTGCCGTATGGTTTTGTAGGTAAACTCGTTTGTAACCGAAATAATAATATATATGCCGGGTAAAAGCTTAAATTTTTGAGCCACCCAGGTAAGGTTTTGCCAAATATCAGGAAAATGATACAAGGGTATTTTTTGCACATCATATTCGCCAAGATTGGCTCCGTTTACAGCCAGCCAGCGCAGGGCTTCCATACCGCTACTGGTTATGCCCACTAAAAACAGCAGGTATATGCCTGTTAAAATCCAAAAGGTTTTATAGGTTTTTATCTTGGCCAATTCTAATTGTAATAGTCGTAGCATCAGGCGTTTTCTAAAAGTTCTAAAAATTGTTTTTCGAGTGTTTTGGTTTTAGCCTCCAGGTGGCTGGCAATTATGTTTTGCTCAAAAAGCCATTTGTTTAAATCGGAAGCTGTGTAGGGTGGGTGTAGCACTACTTCGGTTTTTCCGTGGGGTTGAACCTGGCTATGCACCACCATGGGGCAGGTGTTTAGTAGTTCGGTAAGGGGCTGGCTGGCTTGTACCAGCACGGTAGTTTCTTGTTGATGGCCTACTTCCGATACTTTGCCTGTGTAGATAAGTTTTCCTTTTTTGAGCACCGCAAAATCGGAACATACTTTTTGCACTTCATCCAATAAATGGCTGGCTAAAATAATGGTTTTACCTTGTTGAGCAATGCCCATAATCAGGTTGCGAATTTCAGCTATTCCTTGTGGGTCGAGGCCATTGGTAGGCTCATCTAAAATCATTACTTCGGGGTTGCAAAGCAGTGCCGATGCAATGGAAAGGCGTTGTTTCATGCCCAGCGAATAGGTTTTAAATGCATCATGTTGTCGTTCTGCTAATCCTACCTGATCCAGCACTTTGTGAATGGCCGTTTGGGGAACCTCCTTAATAAGGGCTACAATTTTTAAATTTTGTCGGGCAGTTAAGTAAGGGTAAAAAACGGGTGTTTCTAAAATGGCTCCAATGCGTTTGCGCTGTTCCTTGCCAGCAGGTAGGCCAAACCATTGGTAGCTGCCGGCTGTGGGTTGTATTACATCCAGCAACATGCCCAAGGTGGTGGTTTTACCACTGCCATTTGGCCCTAGCAGTCCAAAAACACTGCCTTTGGGTATAACCAAATCCAGCTTATCTACTGCTTTTAGCGAGCCATACTGCTTGCTTAATCCTTGTGTACTTAAAACGGTTTCCATACTGGGGGTAAAGTGGGTTGTATTTTTTTTGTAAAAATGAATAATTTAATGGCTGATTACAAGCAAAAGCTTTACCTCCCCAAATGTAGGGCGTAAAGCTTTTGTTGGATGTAGGATTACTTACAAGGTGTGCTACTGCCAGCTATTTTTATTTTTAGCCAGGTAGGCCACATCTTCCATCGAAAGGGTGCCTTGAAAAGATATGAGTACAAAATGATCTTCCTCATCTATTAAAAAGGTAATATTTTCTAATTCTTTTTGACTACCTTGTGCTAGTATATCAATGTCTGCATCGCTGTCGTGTACTGTCATTAAAGGTTCATATTTCTCTTTTTTAAGGTTTTTACGAAAAGTAGAAATTTCAGCAGCCGAGATGTATTTATAAGGAATACTTAATACCTGCATCGATTTAATTTCACCTAAAATTCGGCTGGCTGCTTCCACGTCTTTTTTGTCCTCATCGTCATCATCTACATATTTACTTATCCCCGACATAAAATTAAAAATAGAACCATCAATATCTACAAAGGTAGCTTCGTCATGCTGCCGGTATTTGGCGTAAAATTCTGAAACGGTTTTGGTTTGAGCTTGTACTAACAGGGGCAGTACAGCCAGGGCGAGTAACATTGTTGTTGTTTTCATGATTAATTTGAGTTTTTGTTGTTAAAATTTATTTTGGTTTTGTTTTGAAACGCTGTTTAGTTTTTGTCTTTATCTATATTTTCGAGTTTGTCAAACCCGCTTATATCCATCGAATGCGATAGTTTAGATATTTGATTGAGGTCGATATCGCCTACCAGGCTAAGTAAGAGGAAGCTATCGTGGCTGCCTGAAATCATAAAGAGTTCGTTTATTATGCCGTCTTTTTCTTTAATTAAAAACATCATGTCACTTTCATTGTCGTGCACGGTCATAAGTTCTTCGTACTCGTTGGTTTTAACCCTGGCAATGGCTTCGTGGTAAAGTTCCATGCCATTATCAATATCGTCCTTGGCTAAAATTTTCAATCCCTTTATTCGGCTTACAGTCTCGGTAAGCTCTTGGTTGTCGGGGTCGTTCGAATCAAACGAAGCAAACAGGCTAAACATGCGTGAGGTAATGTTTACGCGTGTAAAGCTGTCGTCTTGGGCATATTTATTAAAAAAGGTAGTGATGGCATCGTTTTGGGCAAAGCCCGACAGACTGCTTACCACAAACAGGGTTATACTTACTGCTTTTTTCATTTTTTTGATTGTTTAATTTTTTGTTCTGCCCGGCTAAACATGGCTAGTTTGCCGGCTTCTTGTTTACCTTGGTTCAGGTGGTTCGATAGTAGCAACAAAGCCTTTTTGGTTTCGGCATAGGCCAACTCAGGGTTTTCATAGGTGTCCTGTGTCCAAACGGCTTCGGTTGCGGGCTGCTTATTATATTGGTGCCATAGTGCATAACTCAGCGTAAGCAACAGTGCCAAGGTGGCTGCTATCCTGGCAATATCAAAGCCTTTGCTTCGGGTAGGTAAGGTATGTACATTGGTTTTGTGTTGGCTATTTTTAATTTTGGTTAGCAAGTCTTTTTCAAAGGCCGGGTCGTTTAATTGAGGCTGCGCTTGCGCTTTAAAATAGCTAAACAAGGGAGCTACTTGTTGCAGATGGGGCGGCAAAACTGCTTGGTTTTCGGTAAAAAAGGTTTTCAATTCTTGTTCTTCCTCCAGGCTTGTTTCGCCTTTCCAGTATCGATTTACTAAATGTTCTATGTGGCTATAATCCATACGCATGTTGGTTTAATAGTTGCTTGCGCACTTGCTTACGCGCTCTAAACAAATTTACTTTTACCGTGTTTAAGTTTTGCTTTAGAACATCGCTTATTTCCTGGTAACTAAAGCCTTCAATATCACGTAACTCAAGCACTTGTTTTTGTATTTCGGGCAGGTTAGCAATGCATTTGTGCAATGCCTGCATGGTATCCGATTGCTCGGTAGCCTTGTAAGGCGATGGCTGCGGGCTGGCTATATGATGTGCTGTGTCCAGTTGCACGGTTCGTTTATGTTTAGATTTTAGTTTATCCAAGGACAGGTT
>JALWRJ010000299.1 GCA_026994125.1 Cyclobacteriaceae bacterium
CCAATTAATGGTAATGGCTTGGGCATCTAAATTTATGGGCTTGTAGTCAATTATGCCATTACCGTAAATTTTTACGTTATGGGTAAGCATGTTTAGGGTAATGGAATCATCGGCATGGTAGTTTACTGTTGTTTTTATGTCGCCCTTGGGTACTTTTTTAAGCGAATCAGCCTTGGCCGATGCGGCCGAATCAAGTGCCGCCTCAGGAATGGAGTCTAAAGCCATTTTCATGAGTGAATCTAAGGCTTGGCCTTTTTGGCCGGCTAAGGCGGAATCGAGCCCCATAGTATTGGTTGAATCAATTTTTGAAGGTATATTTACCCTGGCACTATCGGATAGCTCCTGTGCTTTGGCTTGAAAATTGTAGTTGAGCAGAAAAAAAGCCGCAATAAGCAAGGGGCGAAATGATGCGAAATATTTCAATTTATGTGGCGTATCCTTCGGTTTGTCGGTTTTTTTTAGAAATTTGCGTAAAGGTATTTCATTAACATTGAACAATCGTAGTATGAAAAGAAATTTTAGCATATTCAGCCTCTCGGCAATAATCGTGCTAAGCTCTTTCACTACCTTAGAAAAAACATTTAACAAGGTAGATAAAATTGTGATTGATGCCGGCCATGGTGGCAAAGACCCCGGCACACATGGCGAACTATCTAATGAAAAGGATATTGCTTTAAATATTGCCCTTAAACTGGGCAAAACCATTAACACTTACCTGCCCGATGTGGAGGTGATTTATACCCGCGATTCTGACCATTTTGTAGAATTAGAAGGAAGAGCTTACATCGCTAATAAAAATGGAGCCGATTTGTTTATTTCTATCCATTGCAATGCCGTATCGAACGATAAAATTTATGGAACCGAAACCTATGTAATGGGGTTGGATAAGGTAGAAGGTAATATGCGAGTGGCCGAAAAAGAAAATTCCGTTATTTTTTTAGAAGATAATTACGAAGAAAAATACGAAGGGTTTAACCCCAAAGACCCCGAATCGGTAATTTTGCTTACCCTTAGCCAACATGCATACCACGAAAAAAGCATCGAACTGGCTGCCAACATCGAAAAACAATTTAAAGAGCGGGCCGGCCGTAGAAGCAGGGGCGTTAAAATGGCTCCTTTCTGGGTGCTTTGGCGCACTTCTATGCCCAGTGTGCTGGTAGAAACCGGCTACCTGACTAATTCTAAAGAAGAAATGGATTTAAATGACCCCCTTAAGCAAGAGTACATTGCTTCGGGAATTTTTAGAGCCTTTCGAGATTATAAAAAGGCTATTGACCAATCCAATTAACCATCCATGACACTATCCAAAGAAGTAAAAGTTGGCGCATTTGCAGTGGCTGCAATTACCGTTATGTATTTAGGCTTTAACTACCTAAAAGGGGTTGATCTGTTGTCGGGAACCAGTAAATATTATGTGGTATATCAAGATGTGGCCGGCCTAACAAAATCGAACCCAGTAACTATTAACGGCTATAATGTGGGCCGGGTATCTAATATCAAACTTTTACAAGCTAAGCAAAACCGTATTTTAGTCGAACTCGATATCGACTCCGACATTATTTTAGGCGATACCGCTTTGGCCAAACTAAATGCCGATTTGCTGGGGGGCGTGTCTATTGTTATTTTTCCCGGTAGTATTGATAAGCCTTTAGCGCCTGGCGATACCCTAAATGCTAAAATTGACCCTGACTTAACCGAACTTTTTTTAGAAAGTGCGCAGCCAATATCCGATAATTTGCAGGCTACTATGCGAAAACTTAATGTGTTGTTGGAAGACTTATCGGGTAGTGGCGAAGAACTAAAAAAAGCATTGGTAAGCTTTACAAAGCTATCCAATAATTTGAATGCCCGCATTTACGAAAACAAATCTTCGTTAAAAAGCACCTTAGCAGAATTTGAAAAACTAACTAAAAACCTGAATAAAACCGTAATTGGGCTTAAACCCACCCTCGATAATGTGCGGGTATTGTCCGATTCGTTGTCGCAATTAGAGTTAAACACCACCCTGCAGCGGGTTGATAGCCTTTTAATTGAAATTACCCGGCTAACACACCTCATGCAAAACGATACCAGCACTTTAGGCAAACTCATGCACGATGATGCGCTTTATAATAATATGAACCAAACCATGGCCGATTTAGACACCCTGTTGGTACATATAAACGAAAACCCTAAACATTTTTTTGGCCCACTGGGCAAAAGCAAAAAACAAATTGAAAAGGAAGCCAATAAAAACAACTAGCCCGGATAAGCCCTGTGCCCATGGATATAACATTTAACAAAAATGAAGATCAAAATAAACAGTTGCTGGCAGAGGTAAAAAGGCGGCTGCAAAAAGTGAAAAAAGGAGGGGGCGAAAAAAGGATTGAGAGCCATCATAAAAAGGGCAAACTAACTGCACGCGAACGCATAAATTACCTAACCGATACCAATACCGAATTTTTAGAGATAGGTGCATTTGCAGGCGAAAATATGTATAACGAAGTAGGAGGCTGCCCCTCGGGAGGGGTGGTTGCCGGCATAGGCTATGTAAGTGGCAAGCAATGCGTAATTGTAGCCAACGATGCTACTGTAAAAGCCGGTGCTTGGTTTCCGATTACAGCCAAAAAAAATATGCGGGCGCAAGAAATTGCCATAGAAAATCGGCTTCCTATTATTTACCTGGTAGATTCGGCCGGGGTGTTTTTACCAATGCAAGACGAAATTTTTCCGGATAAGGAGCATTTTGGAAGGCAGTTTAGGAATAATGCCGTTATGTCGAGCATGGGAATTGTGCAAGTAGCAGCCATTATGGGTAGTTGTGTGGCCGGTGGTGCCTATTTACCTATTATGTCGGACGAAGCCCTGATAGTTGATAAAACCGGATCCATCTTTTTGGCCGGCTCGTACCTGGTAAAATCGGCCATTGGCGAGGTAATTGATAACGAAACTTTAGGAGGAGCTACTACCCATTGCGAAGTTTCGGGCGTAACCGATAATAAATTCCCGAACGATAAAGCAGCCTTGGACTATATTAAGGATATATTTGCTAAGCTAGGCAATTCCCCCCAGGCAGGGTTTAATCGTATAAAGCCTCAAAAGCCCCGTTTAAATCCGGAAGAACTTTATGGCCTACTACCAACCGATAGAACAAAACCTTACAATATGCACGAGCTTATATACCGGCTTGTGGATAACTCGGAGTTTTCGGAGTATAAAGCTGCGTATGGTAAAACCTTGATTTGTGGCACAGCTCGAGTAGATGGTTGGGCGGTAGGTATTGTGGCCAATCAACGGCTGGTAGTAAAAAGCAAGAAAGGCGAAATGCAAATGGGCGGAGTTATTTACTCCGATTCGGCCAATAAGGCTGCCCGCTTTATTATGAACTGCAACCAGCGTAACATACCCTTGGTGTTTTTGCAGGATGTAAGCGGTTTTATGGTGGGCAGTAAAGCTGAGCATGGTGGTATTATTAAGGATGGAGCCAAAATGGTAAATGCCATGGCTAATTCGGTAGTGCCCAAATTTACTTTTATTATAGGCAATTCTTACGGAGCCGGCAATTATGCCATGTGTGGCAAAGCCTACGACCCACGGTTAATTTATGCCTGGCCTACTGCCCAAATGGCGGTAATGAGTGGGGCAGCTGCAGCCAATACCTTGTTGCAAATTAATGTAGCTGCTGCCAAAGCCAAAGGGCAGGTACTGAGCGACCAGGAAAAGAAAGAACAACTGGAAAAAATTACCAGCCGTTACAACGAACAACTAAGCCCGTACTATGCGGCTGCTCGTTTGTGGGTAGATGGCATTATCGACCCCCTGGAAACTCGCAAGGTTATTTCGATGGGTATAGAGGCGGCCAATCATGCCCCTATTACAAAGCCTTTTAATGTAGGTGTAATACAAACTTAATTTTACCTGCATGAACCAAAAGGAATTAAAAGCGTTGGTTTCGTTGCTCGAAGACGAAGAATTAAGACCACAAATTGAGGAAAAAATTTACTCGCTTGGTAACGAAATAATTCCTTTTTTAGAGCAAGAATGGGAGTCTAGTTTTGATGCCTCTGTGCAGGAACGCATCGAGAGCCTGGTGCATGCGCTTCAATTTAATCGCTTAAAAGAACGCTTGCAACAATGGAAACTTAACTCGCAAGACGACCTGCTTAAAGGCATGTGGTTAGTGGCCACTTACCAATACCCCGATTTAAGTTTAGAAAAACTAAGTAGCGATTTTGAGCAATTATATTACCAAGTGTGGCCTGTTTTTAACCCAACCGACCATCCCTACGACCAGGTAAAGGCCGTTAGCAATGCCTTGTTTGCTAAGCTTAGGTTTAAAGCCAATACGGTTAATTTTCATTCTCCGGCCAATTCAATGATTAACTCCGTGCTGGAATCTAAACGGGGAAACCCCATTGCCCTAAGCGTTATTTATTTGTTAATTGCCCAAAAACTTAATATGCCAGTGTATGGTGTTAATTTGCCTAATTTTTTTATTTTAACCTACCACGATAGCCAACGCCATATCCAGTTTTATATTAACTCGTTTAACAGGGGCTTAATTTTTACCAAAGAAGATATCGACCATTACCTGGCTCAACTAAATATAAACCCGCACCCTAAGTTTTACATGGCTTGTAACCACGAAGAAATTATAGCACGTGTACTGCGAAATTTAATGATAAGTTTCGAAAAGCTAGACAACCATCCTAAAGCCGATGAAGTGAAGCAGTTGTTAAATTTGTTTTAGTATAGCAAATTTAATTGTGTAACCATACCAAGTATCCCTATTACCTTCTATCCTTTTGTTGGTGAAATCACCAACAAGTCGAGGAGGTTTTGCATCTCATTTTTACTTTTGTATATGCATTGTTGTTAACCAGAACAGAAAAACCCAACATTGAAAGCGGTAAAACATATCATCAACTCAATTTGTCCTATTTCAAATCAAGCATTGGCAGCAGTTGAAAATTTGCTGGAGCATGAAACTTATCGAAAAGGCGAAGTTTTTATTTCAAGAAATAAACGGAATGTAAAAGAGTTTTTTATCTTAAAGGGAATAGCTAAAAGCTATTTGATAGACCCCAATGG
>JALWRJ010000300.1 GCA_026994125.1 Cyclobacteriaceae bacterium
CCTTGTTTACGGGCAATTATGCGTTTTGGTACCAATCGAGCCAACTGGCACTAAGCCAACGGGCAGCAAGCAACAAAAAGGCCGAAGAAAAAAAGAAAGAACTTCAGGAGTTTATTGCCCGCTTTAGTGCCAATGCTGCCAAATCGAAGCAAGCCACCAGCCGCAGAAAACTGCTCGAAAAAATTAGCATTGAAGAAATTAAACCCTCCAACCGAAAGTACCCGGGTATTATTTTTACACAACAACGTGAGGCCGGAGACCAAATATTGCATATCGAAGGGCTTTCTAAGGCAATAGATGGCCAACCTCTGTTTAGCAACTTGGATGTATTTGTTAATAAAGGCGATAAAATTGCTTTTGTAGGGCTCAACAGCCTGGCTATATCGGCCCTGTTTGCTATTTTGGCCGGTGAACAAACCCCCGATAGCGGGCATTTTAAATTTGGACAAACCATTTCTACCGCCTACTTGCCCAACGAGAACAGCACCTATTTTAATACCGATGAAAACCTGATTGACTGGCTGCGTAAGTATTCCGATGGAGAAAAAGATGAAGTGTATATTCGTGGATTTTTAGGAAAAATGCTATTTTCGGGCGAAGAAACCCTAAAAAAAGCCAATGTGCTTTCGGGAGGCGAAAAAGTGCGATGCATGATCGCCAAAATGATGCTTAATGGAGCAAACTTGCTTATATTAGATGAACCAACAAACCACCTGGATTTAGAATCGATTATTGCATTTAACAATGCTTTAAAGGAATTTCCGGGTACGGTTCTTTTTACTTCGCACGACCATAAATTTGTGCAAACGGTAGCCAACCGCATCATTGAACTTCGCCCCGATGGCTTTACCGATAAATTAATGACTTACGATGACTATATAGCCTGGAAAACTACATTGGAGGCAAACCCGGCCTAACGCATAGAACTTTAACTGCACGCTTAAAATGGCAAGCATAAAAAAACCCGGTTCTAACGAAACGGGTTTTAAGTTTTGTACAAAGCACTTTTATACTTTTAAGTTGCTTTTAATTTTTTCTACAAATACTTTGGATGGTTTAAAGCTGGGTACATAGTGCTCATCAATTACGATAGCGGTATTTTTTGATATATTACGAGCGATTTTTTTAGCTCGTTTTTTATTCACAAAACTACCAAACCCGCGTACATAGATGTTCTCGCCCTCGGCCATAGAACTTTTTACTACACTAAAAAATGCTTCGATAGAAGCGGTAACATCTCCCTTATCTATGCCTGTTTTTTCGGCAATTACTGAAATTACGTCTGCTTTAGTCAAAATTGAAAAGTTTAAATTATAAAATCGTATAAATGGTTAATAACCAATATTTTTGCGCAAATTTAACCGCAAAGTTTTAATTTAAAAATATTCTTAGCGCTAATTAAAAAAACTCTTTAAAAAGTTCTTATCCTTTGACTAACAAACAGTTTACACAAAATATTATAACATGGTACAAAACCCATAAACGCCCTTTGCCCTGGCGCGATACCCGCCAACCGTATTTCATCTGGATTTCCGAAATTATACTGCAACAAACCCGGGTAGCGCAAGGAATGCCCTACTACCAAAGGTTTGTTTCAACTTTTCCTACCCTGGGGGCATTGGCCCAAGCCACTGAGCAAGAAGTGCTATCGGTTTGGCAAGGGCTGGGCTACTATAGCCGGGCACGTAATATGCACAAGTGCGCACAAGTAGTCATGCAGCAGCACGGAGGTGTTTTCCCTAAGAGTTACTCCGAATTGCAAAAACTTCCCGGAATTGGCCCTTATACAGCTGCTGCTATTGCTTCGTTGGCTTTTAATCAACCGGTGCCGGTGGTAGATGGCAATGTGTACCGGGTATTGGCTCGGGTATTTGGCCTGCAGCATAATATTGCCGAAGGCAAAAGTTTTAAACCTTTTTTTGAGCTTTCGAGCCAACTAATTTCTTCGAGCCAGCCGGCCGATTATAACCAAGGCTTAATGGAGTTGGGTGCCACTGTTTGTACTCCCCAACACCCACAATGCGCCACCTGCCCGGTAGAAAACCTTTGCTATGCCCGAGCTAAAAATGAACAAACCAAGCTGCCGGTTAAATTAAAAAAACAGCGTAACCGCCACCGTTTTTTTAACTACCTGGTAGTGCATTACCGGGGCAAAATGGCTTTGCACCAACGTACCCAACAAGATATTTGGAAAGGATTACACGAGTTTTATAATATTGAAACCCCCACCGAGGCTACGTTAGATGACCTTAAAGATATTTTTTTGAACGAATTGATGGCTTTTAAACCTGAAATTATAAACGAAAAGCAAATGCCCAAGCATATTTTAAGCCATCAAACCCTGTTTACCCGCTTTTGGCAAATTAATATTTCGCCTCAGGCCGATGTAGCAGCATTGTTCACTAAAAATAACTTAATTTTGTACACCAAAGCAGAGGTTGAAACCTTACCAACTCCTGTTTTGATTACAAACTATTTGAATAGTGTTTCTTAATTAATACATTTACATACCAAATTTTAATACCAACTATGGCAGGCGTAAATAAAGTAATATTAATTGGCAACTTAGGTAGAGACCCCGAAATACGACACCTGGAAAGCGGTGTAGCAGTAGCTACCTTTTCGATAGCCACCACCGAAAGCTTTAAAGACAGAAACTCGGGTGAACGCATTGATAAAACCGAGTGGCATAATATTGTATTATGGCGAGGCCTGGCCGAGGTGGCCGAAAAGTTTTTGCACAAAGGAGACCAGGTGTATATCGAAGGAAAATTGCGTACCCGCTCCTGGGAAAAAGATGGAGTTACACGCTACACCACCGAGGTGGTAGCCGATAACATGACCATGCTTACCAAACGCAACTCCGACAACCGGCCTCCGGCTCCTACCGAAGCCCCCAGCCCGGTGCCACAAGCTCAACAGGCTCCGGCTCAATCAACCGGGCAACCGGGTCAGCCTACCACCGATTCCGAAATGGACGACCTCCCTTTTTAATCCGGTAGTATCCTTATGTTTCACTTAGTCTTTCATTATTGGAAACCACTATAGACGAACCCCCAAGTTGGCTGATTAGCTATTTGGCTGTTTGGGCAGGAGGTACAAACACGCCCCTTTTGTTCCTGGTACTAGTACTGGGGGTTATTTTGGTATTGCTTTTAATTTCAAGCATTATTTCCGGTTCGGAGGTGGCTTATTTTTCGCTCTCGGCTACCGAATTAGAAACCTGCGAAGCCCGCAACACCCCTACCGATAACCGTATTTGCCAGCTTTTAAGCCGGCCTAAATACCTGTTAGCCACCATTTTAATAGTTAACAATTTTGTAAATGTGGCCATTATAACCCTGGCCACGTATGCCACCTGGAAAATAGCCGGCACCACCAACGAAGGCTCTGTATTGGCTGTGCTTGCCATGGTAATTACGGCTCTTATTGTATTTTTTGGCGAAATTATTCCTAAAATTTATGCCAACCAAAAAGGTTTGGCTGTAGCCAGGATGGCTTCGGGCTTACTCCTAACCTGTATGCGTTTGGTTAAACCTTTGGCCTGGGTGCTGGTTTCGATGACCAACGTAGTAGAAAAACGTATTAAAAACAAAGGATACTCCGGCTCTATTGAGGAAGTTAACCATGCCCTGGAGCTTTCAACCGAGGTTGGAACCACCGAGCAGGAGCGAGATATACTAAAAGGCATTGTTCATTTTTCTACCATTCCGGTAACGCAAATTATGAAAGCACGGGTTGATATGGAAGCTGTAGAATATTCCATTTCTTTCCACGAACTCATGGATCGCATAAACAAATCGGGTTACTCCCGGTTGCCGGTATTTAAAGAAGACCTGGACAATATCGAAGGTATTTTATACATTAAAGACTTACTCCCTTATACGAGCCAAGACGAACATTTTGAATGGCAAAATTTGTTACGGCCGGCCTATTTTGTGCCCGAAGCTAAAATGATAGACGACCTGCTGAAAGACTTTCAGGAAAAAAGGGTACATATAGCTGTAGTGGTTGATGAGTACGGTGGTACCGAAGGACTGATTACTCTGGAGGATATTATTGAAGAAATTGTAGGTGAAATTAACGATGAATATGATGAAGACAGCAAGCTTTACAAAAAAATAAACAAACACACTTACGATTTTGAAGGTAAAACCTCTATTAATGATTTTTGTAAAATTGTAAAAGAAGACCCGCGCATTTTTGAGGAACTAATGGGTGAAAGCGAATCGCTGGGTGGTATGCTCCTGGAAGTACACACCCGCTTACCAAACACAGGCGAAGTAGTTACCTTTGATAAATACACTTTTACGGTTTTATCCGTTGATACTAAACGAATTAAAAAAATTAGAGTAACTATTAATGGGTAAATACAGCTTTATATCTGTGCTTATAGCCTTAGCTGCTTGCACCGAAACCTACACACCCAAGCCTAAAGGGTATAACCGGCTCGATTTGCCTCCTCACGAATATACGCAACTGCCCGATTCATTGCCTTACCGGTTTCAGCTTTCGAAAGCGGCCAAGGTACTGCCCGATTCATCGTACATAGCCGAGCCCTACTGGATAGACCTGTTTTACCCCACTATTGTGGCCAATGTGCAGCTTACCTACAAGCCGCTTAAACACAACCAAAAACTGCTTAAAGAATTAGTAAACGATGCCTACAAGCTCACCTCTAAACATCAAATTAAAGCCTACGCCATCAACGAACGTATTATGCGCACGCCCTCGGGCAAAACGGCCGTTATTGCCGAACTCGAAGGCGAAGTGCCTTCGCAACTTCAGTTTTTTATAACCGATTCTACCACCCATTTTCTGCGTGGTGCCCTGTATTTTAGAACCTCTACCAAAAACGATTCGCTTGCCCCTGCCATTGAGTATTTAAAAATTGATATTGTGCACATGCTTAATACGTTGGAGTGGAAAACCCTTTAATATGTAGTACCTTTATTCGGTAAATAAATATGCCGTACCACTGAAATTAAAAATAATTATTGGTATAACATTCAATTCGGTTTTTTTGAGTAAAATTTTACATACATCTATCGAGTTTAT
>JALWRJ010000301.1 GCA_026994125.1 Cyclobacteriaceae bacterium
CCCTTGATTATGAGTCAAGTGCTCTAACCAACTGAGCTATAGGCCCTTCAAAAATGCTTAACAAAACACCTTGAATTTGGGAGTGCAATGTTACATCTTTGCTTCTTAATCGCAAAGAAAGAAGGTAGTGAAATTTATACCAAATAATATTAAGGCAATTATTTTTGACCTGGGAGGAGTGGTGCTCAACCTAAATCCTCAAAAAACCATAGAGGCATTTGCCCGGCTTACAGGATATGCTTACACTAAAGTAGCTGCCTGGGCTGATGAGCCGTTGTTTAAACAATACGAAAAAGGAGAAATTTCCTCCAATCAATTTAGGAATGGGCTACGGGCTTTGTTTAGAAAAAACCTGCCAGATAGCAGTATTGATACTGCCTGGAACGCCATGTTGCTGGATTTGCCCTTAGCCCGGTTGCAGTTAATTAGTAGCCTGCGCCCGGCCTACCAAACGTTTGTACTTAGCAATACGAACCCAATTCATATAGAGGCTTTCGATAACATTGTGGCGCAAACTACCGGGGGTAACCGTATTCAAACTTATTTCGATAAGGTGTATTATTCGCACCAGGCAGGTATGCGTAAGCCCGATGCCGAAATATTTGAAATGGTATTGGAGAACCATGGATTAGCACCTCAACATACCTTATTTATTGATGATACCCTGGAGCATATCCAATCGGCTGCTTCCCTGGGTTTAAACACCTGGCATTTAATAAATCAGGAGGAACTGCAAACCGTACTCGCCCATGAAAAAAAGCACTAAACGATTAATATTTCAACTGGTATTGGTAGTACTTACCTTACTATCTACTACGGCTGCCGGAGCTGAGTGGATTTATGGATATTATTTTTTATATGTACCCGAACCTTTGGGCTGGGCCGAATTTTTGGATGGCCTCCGGTACTCTTTGCCCTTTTTGCTTATCCTTACGGTGCACGAATTTGGCCATTACTTTACCGCTCGTTACCATAAGGTTAAGGTGTCGTTGCCCTATTATTTTCCGTTTTGGCTGGGTTTTTTGGGTTCCATGTCGTTAGGCACTATGGGGGCTTTTATTCGCATAAGGCAGCGGCTAAGTTCGGTAAAACAAACTTTTGATATTGGTGTTGCAGGCCCATTAGCCGGTTTTGTGGTAGCATTATTGGTATTATGGTACGGGTTTACGCATTTGCCTCCCAAGGAGTATATTTATAAAATTCACCCGGAGTACCAATTGTTTGGGGCAAACTACCAGGACATCGTTTATAGTAAAGATACGTTTTTCTTAAAATCGGATGTGGCTAAACTGGCTCCTAAACAGGCTGCCCGGCTGCCATACGATACCATTTATATGCATCCTAACAACGGGCTTAACTTATCCATTGGTTCCTCCATTTTGTTCGATTATATGAAAGCCCACTGGGTACCCGAAACACAGCTGGACAGGCTGCCCAATAGCCATGAAATTATGCATTACCCCTACCTGTTGGCGGGCTTCTTTGCCCTTATGTTTACGGCACTTAACTTGTTGCCCGTGGGGCAGTTAGATGGCGGGCATGTGGTATTTGGTATGTTTGGTGCACGTGCCCACAATTTTATCTCTAAAAGTTTTTACCTGATAGCCATTGTGTACGCTGGCTTGGGTGTGGGGTTTATGGGCTTTATTAACCCATTTGTTTTTAATATACCCTTAACCGATGCCCTACTTCATTTGTTGCTGTACATAGCATTACTTTATTATCTGGTACAAAAAGTATTTGCCACTCACCTTACCCGCCTAATGGTTGCCCTAGCCATTTATGTAACTCAGGCCGGTTTGCTGTACATTTGGCCGCATACTACAGGATATTCCGGCTGGTTTTTGTTTATTTTAATTTTAGGCAGGTTTATCAGGGTGCAGCACCCTATGGCCGAAGACACACGGAGGTTAAGCCCTTTTAGGCTTGTGCTGGGTGGTATAGCTTTGCTTATCTTTATACTTTGCTTTAGCTTAAAGCCGCTTATTATTGGCTAGCAGGCAAGATTGCTATACGTTTAGCAACCACTCCTTGCTTTGTAAACAATTGTAGTATAGCAATGCCTTGGTGGGTAGTTTCAAAAAGCAAATTGTTTTTTTGTTGCCTAAGGGGAATTTCGTTTCCCAGCAAATCGAACATACGCGCTCGAATAAATGTACCCTTTACAGTAAGTTTACCCCGAGCCGGGTTAGGGTAAACAGCTAACAAAGGTTGAGGTTCATTTTTTAAGCCCAACACCGGGGGCTGGTCAGTAAAATACGGGCGCATCATTAAACTGCCATGCACACTGGTGTTGGGTGTCCAGGTGCCATCTACATTAACAAAAATTTGGTCAAACGAATCGGTATTTTTATCTAATCCTACCGTTAACCAACGGTTATCCGAGGATAGGTTAGTGAGGCCTATAAAGAAAGTATCGCTTACAAAGATAGACGTGGGCAGTTCAAAACTTACAAACTCGTTTATACCGGTATGGCTTATCGAAATATTGGAAGTAAGCAGTAATGAATTTTCGTTGCCTTCAAAATCGTTAAGCACAAACAATTCCAGCGGAACACCTGCTTGTACACCATCTACATTTGGGAAATAGATATCTATCCTGTTTAAGTACTTGCCTACTTTGGTGTGGTACCTGTAGGCAATTTTACTGAGGGGTTGGTTAATACCGGCACCATATTCGGCTGTACCATCATCGTAAGCGTAATAATTATTTACCGTAAAAAATTTACGCAAGGTATCGTTTTTAGTTAAATTAATATGCTCGTAGTAGGTGGTATCACCAGTGTTGCTGTTAATCGAATCTATTAAAAGGGTGTCGCCCGAATCCATGGAGTATTCGAGTTGTAAAACTAGCGAATCAACCTGGGTTGGCCACAGGTTTCCGTTTACCGGGTTAATAATTTCATCTAATACAGCTTTTTTGTTTATCACAAATGGGGTAGCAAGGTTTATGTTTTCTATGATATTGCCTGTAAGCGTATCTGTAAGGGTAATGCTGTAATTGCCGGGGGCAATATCGTTTTCAAAGTTCCTGATTTTTAAATCGGTACTTTGAAACAGCTCTGATTTATTAGCAGTAGCTAAAAAATCATCGAATGGTATGGCAGTGTAGCGGTCGAAAATACTTTTGGGCACCGATACATAGGCTCTATCCAGGTAAGAGTTATCTGTGCTCGATCGGTTTTTATCCATATAAACGTAGTCAATAAGCCAGTTATCCAGCCATCCATTTTGGCGGCCAATGGTTTTAAACATAAATTGGAAGCCATCGTGAAAATATGTTGGGTTGTTAACTTGCAAAAATATTTCGGTAAATACAGTTGGGTCAGTTACGTAGTTGTTGTTACTGTTTTTGGGCCAAATTTTATCCCAGCTACCCTGGTTGTTTTTAAAATAAACCAGTAAGGAATCTTCCTCTTCGGGGGCTTCGCCCAAGCCTTTAAATTGATAAAAAAAACTTAGAAAAACGGTATTTCTTAAATAGGTTGGTACTTGAGTTAAATCTATGGGGTGGCTAACCAGGCTATCTACCGGCCCATCGGTTGGGGTAGGAAGATAGGGGTTTCCGCTGGCATCTACGCCATCAAAAGTAGCTACGCCCAAGCTGGGCGCATTAATGCTAATGCCTGTTTTTACAATTACCTGTTGCCGGCTTTGAGCTGTCCACCAAGCGCTGTCGGGTTGTAGGCTTTTGGTGGTAAAATCGTCCCAAAAGGGCAGGGTAAGGGGCGTAGTTGTACCTTTTGTAGTTTGTTGTTTGGTTTTTGTATGTGCACCTAAAGGCCTAACCACCAATTGTGCCATAAGCGCATGGCTTGCTAACAAAAAAATAACCAAAACGAGTGTTCTCATAATTTATTGTTCCGCAATTAATGAGTCGGGCAGTTCTGAACGGTTGCCCATCCAAAGGTTTACTTCGCTGGTTACGCGAACACGTTCGCCTGCTTTGGGGTCTTGCCCTACTACCACCAAATTGCTTTCGGGTTCGTTATTAAAAACGATGCCCAGGTTAAGGCTATTGCCTTTAATTAATACTTCTGCTTCTTCTAAAGGTAAGCCCAGCAGGGTGGGCATGTCAAATTGAGTAACTCCATGGCCATCACCAATTACTAAATCTATTTCAGTTCCTTTGGCTATTTTGGTGCCGGGTGCAATGGGTTCACCGTTTACTTGCTGTTCCAGTACATTTCTAAAAGCATCGGGTTGGGTGGTAATCCGGCCCCGCCTTAATTCATAACTTTTTAAAATAAGCTCTGCGTTTTTAACAGTTTTATCCACCAGGTTGGGCATTACGGTTGTAGGAGGGTTTTTGCTGTTTAATGATAAAAATATTTTTCGGTTTTCTTTTACCTGCGAACCGGCCTTAGGAAATTGGTGCAAAACAGTATAAGGCGGGTAATCGGGCGAGTAGGACGAGTCGGAAACTTCGTAGCGTAAATCTCTGTTTAATACAAAATTGTCAAGTTCGCTATAAGGCATGCCCACCAAATCGGGTACGGTTATCGATTCGCCATGGTTGGTATTGGCCGGTAAATAGATGTAAAAGAAAAACATAAGCAACGCCCCTCCTATACCCAGTGCCAAAGCCAGGTGTTTAACTACATCTAACCACGAATTAACTTTAAAAAATTTCATACCAATGTAAATTTAGCTATAAGTATAGGTTATTATAGGTTGCTTTCAAAATTTGTAGAAATGCGTTGGGCTTCCTGGTGCCGCTCTAAGGCCATAGTTAGCAGGCGGGTAATTAAAGTGGAGTACGAAATACCCAGTTGTTCCATTAATTTAGGATACATACTGATATCGGTAAATCCGGGAATGGTGTTTATTTCGTTTACAATTACCTCTCCATTTGTTTTTAAAAAAATATCAATTCTGGCTAAATCTTTACAAGCTGTTGCTTGATAAGCCCGGATGGATAATGTTTTAATGCGCTCATGAGTTTCTTTAGGGATATCGGCCGGGATTACAATATCAACGGCATTTTTATCTACATATTTGGCTTCGAACGAGTAAAATTCATACCCGCCTTTTAATACAATTTCACCTGCTGGA
>JALWRJ010000302.1 GCA_026994125.1 Cyclobacteriaceae bacterium
TTGAAAACCTAAAACACCAACTAAGAGCCAATGTAGTACTTACCTATACTAAACACTTGACCCATACCATTTCAGCGGCCTATTACAACCGTGTAAATTTGGATGACTACACCATAGTAGATACACGCTTGAGTTATAACGGTACTGCCTGGAGTATTTTTGCAGATGTAACCAATATTTTTGATGTTACTTACCAGGAAACTAACCTGGTAACCATGCCAGGCCGCTGGTTTAAGGCAGGAGTAACTATTAAATTATTTTAGCCGAATAATAGGGAATACAAGTAAACTCTTGAAGCTGTTTTCAATAAAAAAGGGAGCTAAAGCTCCCTTTTTTATTGATATAGCATATTGTTTAATGGCTCAGCACCTTTTCCTTATAGCGCTTTAATTGTTTAGTTAGCGCCTGAGTTACCTCATCGGCAGCCGCCTCAAACGAAGCCGCTGATGAGGTGGCAAAAAGTTGGTCGCCCGGTATATTAATTTTTATTTCTACTGTTTTATTTTTTACGCCTTCATTATTTAGTCGCATAAAAACTTCCCCATCAATTATCCTGTCAAAAAAAGTATCGAGTTTATCCATCTTTTTTTGAACCACGCCTAGCAGTTTGCTATCGGCATCAAACTTAATTGAATGCATTTTTACTTTCATAGCAATATATATTTATATGTAACATTATTTTCCATTATGCTTTTGGGTGTGCTTTTTCGAACACCTTTTTAAGTTTATCTAACGAGTTGTGGGTATATACCTGAGTGGCCGCTAAACTGGCATGCCCAAGTAGTTCTTTTACGGCATTTAAGTCGGCTCCATTATTTAACAAATGGGTAGCAAACGTATGCCGTAGTACGTGTGGGCTTTTTTTGTCGAGCGAGGTGGTTACTCCCAAATAGTGCTTTACTTTTCGGTACACAAATGCCTCGTATAAAGGTTGGCCTTTATTGGTTAAAAGTAAAAAATTATTTGCTCCACGCATAGCTATCGATTCTCTTAAAGGCAAATACTTTTTAACCAGCTTTGCTACTTCTAATGTTAACGGAATTAAGCGCTCCTTGTTGCGTTTACCAAGCACCTTTATCGTATTTTTTTTACAATTTACCGCATCAACGGTTAAGCCAATAAGCTCCGCTCTTCGCATGCCCGTTGAGTATAATAAACCCAGCATTAACTGGTCTCTAATCCCCTCAAAATCATTTGTAAACTCAACCCGATCGAACAAATATTCCATTTCTTTTTCCTGGGCAAATTGGGGCAGGCGCTTTGGGGTTTTTAAGGCTTTAAGTTGCAAAGTAGGGTCAGCTTTTATAACCTTAGTTCGCACCAAAAACTTATAATAGCTGCGTAGGGTGGCCATTTTCCGGTTAATTGAACCGGGTGCTATGCCATCTTCCACCAAGCTTATTATCCAGGCTCGAATATGGCTATGACTGGCTTGTTGTAATGCTAAGTGCCTATCGTAAGAGGTAAGGAATATACTGAATTGCTCTAAATCGTTTTTATACGATACCACAGTATGCTTACTGTAGCGTTTTTCAAATTCAATATATTGTAGGAAAGAGTTTATCATTAAGTTAGTAGCACCGTTCTTGCGCCTTGCACTACTAACTTAGTGATTTAAAATGACTTTTCAGCGAAAAGTTTAGTAATTTTCTTTGGCGTACATTTTTTGACGGTACGCAGCCTTTAAACGAGTTGTTCTACGCGTAACAGAAGGCTTTTCGTAAGCGGTGCGAGCTCTTAATTCGCGAAGCACTCCGGTGCGTTCAAATTTTTTCTTGAATCTTTTTAGCGCTCTGTCAATCGACTCGTTTTCTTTTACATTGATAACAATCATATCTATATCTAAACGTTTAAATCTAAATGGGAGCGCAAATATAGAAAGCTAATTAATTAATTCAAAATCAATCTGCCAACAAAAGTTTAGATATAACCAATTTTTGGATTTCAGATGTGCCTTCACCTATGGTACACAATTTGGCATCCCGGTAAAATTTTTCTACCGGGTAGTCTTTGGTGTAACCGTAACCTCCAAATATCTGTACGGCATCGGTGGCTACTTCTACGGCTATTTCAGAAGCATAATACTTGGCCATAGCCGATTGGCTGGTTACCGGCTGGTGGTTATTTTTAAGCTCAGCCGCATGGTTAATTAATTGGCGGGCGGCTTCTACTTTAGTGGCCATATCGGCCAATTTAAACGAAATGGCTTGAAAATCGGCTATGGGTTTTCCAAATTGATGGCGCTCTTTGGCATAGGCCACGGCCTCGCGCAAGGCTCCTTCGGCAATACCCAGCCCTAATGCTGCAATCGAAATACGTCCGCCATCCAAAATGGTAAGTGCTTGCACAAATCCTTCGCCAACTGCGCCCAGTACATGGCTATCGGGCACTTCACAATTTTGCAACACCACTTCGGTGGTTTCGGAGGCCCGCATACCCAGCTTGTCTTCTTTTCTACCTTGCAATAAGCCCGGGTTTCCTCGTTCTACTACAAAAGCCGTCATGGCTTTTTTATCGCCCACAGCCCCTGTACGCGCCATAATTACAATTACATCGCCCGAATTGCCATGCGTTATAAAGTTTTTGCTTCCGTTAAGCACCCATTTACCTTCTTTTTTCTCAGCGGTGGTCATCATATTACCTGCATCGCTACCGGTATTGGGCTCGGTTAGGCCCCAGGCGCCTACCCATTGCCCCGAAGCCAGTTTAGGCAGCCATTTCTTTTTTTGCTCCTCATTACCAAAAGTTAAAATATGATTAGTACATAAAGAATTGTGAGCCGCCAACGAAAGCCCTATGGCCGGATCCCAAGCCGAAATTTCGCTTACCGCAGCTACATATTCATGGTAGCCCATACCGGAGCCTCCATACTGCTCGGGCACCAATACTCCCATCACACCCAACTCGCCCAATTGCGAAAATATTTCCCTGGGAAACACTTGTTGCTCATCCCACTCCCTCCGGTAATCAGCTATATGTTTTTTGCCAAAATCCCCCATCGCTTTTCTAATTAATTCAATATTTTCGCTATTTTTCATTTTTTATTTTATTGATTGTCAATGATATATGTTTCCTGTTATCCAATCGTTCGCTAAATTAATAAATTTAATGCAATATGCGTGCATGCTATACCTAAAAAGAACACACCATGGTTACCCGGCAGTTTAATGGAATGTATCCTGCATTCCTGTTAAATTAACTAAACGGGTATGTTCACAATAAAAATCATCTTATTTTTGCATCAAATTTTTAAAATACATGAAAATAGCAGTTGTAGGAAGTGGCTATGTTGGATTAGTAACCGGCACTTGTTTTGCAGAAACAGGCAATTTTGTAACCTGTATTGATATTGACCCCAAAAAAGTTGAAATGCTTTCGGGAGGCACCATACCTATATACGAGCCCGGCCTGGATTTACTTTTTGAGCGTAACACCAAGCAAGGCCGTTTAACCTTTACCACCAACCTGGCCCAAGGTATTGCAGGAGCAGAAGTAATATTTTTAGCCTTACCCACCCCTCCCGGTGAAGATGGTTCGGCCGACCTACAGTATATTCTACAAGTAGCCCGCGATTTGGGCCCTTTGTTAAAACAATATACTGTAATTGTAGATAAAAGCACCGTGCCGGTAGGTACTGCCGAAAAGGTAAGGGAGGCCATTGGGCAACATGCAAAAGTTGACTTTGATGTAGTATCGAACCCTGAGTTTTTACGTGAAGGTGTAGCGGTAGAAGACTTTATGAAACCCGACCGGGTGGTTATTGGCACCCAATCGGAAAAAGCCAAACAACTAATGGACGAACTTTACGAACCATTAGTACGCCAGGGCAATCCTATTTTATTTATGGATGAAAAGTCGGCAGAACTCACAAAATATGCAGCCAATTCCTTTTTGGCTACTAAAATTACCTTTATGAACGAAATTGCCAACCTATGCGAGTTGCTGGGTGCCGATGTAGATATGGTTCGTAAAGGCATAGGCACGGATTCTCGCATTGGCAAGCGCTTTCTGTTTTCGGGCATAGGTTACGGGGGCAGTTGTTTCCCCAAAGATGTACAGGCCTTAGCCAAATCGGCCAAGGATGCCTCCTATGATTTTGGCATCTTAAAGGCCGTTATGAACATTAATCAGTCTCAAAAAACGAAGCTCATTCCTAAAATAAATGAGTATTTTAAAGGCAACCTGCAAGGCAAAACCATTGCGTTATGGGGACTGGCTTTTAAACCCAATACCGATGACATCCGGGAGGCTCCTTCCCTGGCCAATATCGAGGCTTTGTTAAAACTGGGAGCAAAAGTAAAAGCGTTTGACCCCGAAGCCATGAATAATGTAAAAGGGCTTTTAGGAGATAAAATAACCTATTGCGAAAACCAGTACGAAGCCCTACAAGAAGCCGATGCACTTTTAATTGTAACCGAATGGCCTGTGTTTAGAGCGCCCGATTTTAACAAAATGAAACAGCTCTTACAAAATAATGTTATTTTTGATGGGCGTAACTTATACAAAAACTCCGATATGCTAAAATATGGGTTTGCCTACGTTAGCATAGGGCGTGAGGAAATTACACATGGATAAAAAAACCGTTTTAATTACAGGGGCAGCCGGATTTTTAGGATCGCACTTATGCGACCGTTTTATAAATGAAGGGTTTAGGGTAGTAGGTATGGACAACCTGATTACCGGTGATTTTCGCAATATAGAACACCTGCAAAACCACCCCGATTTTGAGTTTGTTAACCATGATGTATCGGAATATATCCATTTTGAAGGCCCGTTACATTACATTCTTCATTTTGCATCGCCTGCCAGCCCCATTGATTACCTTAAAATACCCATCCAAACGTTGAAAGTAGGCTCGCTGGGCACACATAATTTACTAGGCTTAGCCAAGCACAAAAAGGCTCGGCTCATGATAGCCTCTACCTCGGAGGTGTATGGCGACCCTACGGTACACCCGCAACCCGAAGAGTATTATGGTAATGTAAACCCGGTGGGGCCACGTGGAGTGTATGACGAAGCCAAACGGTTT
>JALWRJ010000303.1 GCA_026994125.1 Cyclobacteriaceae bacterium
CTATACAGGCAATATGAAGTAGTAAAACAACGGGCACCACAAGTGGCCACTTTGCCTGATTTGCAATTTAATTTTGGTTATTTTATTAGCCCCGTAGAAACCCGGGTAGGGCCCCAACAGGCCACGTTAGGTGTATCACAATCTTTTCCCTGGTTTGGCCAGTTGCAAGCTCAGCAACAAGCCAGTGTAGAACGAGCCAATGTAGTACTAGAAAAATTTAACAGTGAGCGTTCCAAAGTTAATTTTGAAGTGGCTACAACCTATTACAGCTTGTATGTGCTGCGATCGGCCATTCAGATTACCCGAGAAAATATCGGTTTGCTTAACACCTTTCGCGATTTAGCTAAGGTAAGGTTCGAGTCGGGTAAATCTTCGTTGGTAAATGTGCTTCGTATTGAGATGGAACTTGGAGAGTTGGAAAACCAACTTACGTATTTAGAGGATAGCAAAGCCCCGCTACTGGCAAAATTTGAGCAACTCTTAAATACCAAACTTACCGATGAGGTGGTTTTTCCCGAAGTATTATGGAGTGAAACTCTTTCGATAAACAAAGAGCTGCTTTTAGACGCTGTGCAAACAACTAATCCCGATATCCGCAGCTTGCAACACGAACTGCTTTCGTACGACCAGGAAGTAATTGCCGCTAAAAAAATAGGAGCACCCTCTTTTACCGTAGGGCTAAACTACACATTTGTAGGCGATAGGCCGGGCTATACAGGTGAGGATAATGGACAAAATGTTTTTTTACCCTCCATTGGAGTTAAAATACCCTTGTATCGAAAAAAATACAGTGCCCTTATCCGCGAAAAAGAAATAGCTAAAGAAGCTATTGACTTAAAAAAAGAAAACCTTACCAATGCATTGGCTGCTCAATTGGCTA
This sequence comes from Cyclobacteriaceae bacterium, assembly GCA_026994125.1. Taxonomy (GTDB): domain Bacteria; phylum Bacteroidota; class Bacteroidia; order Cytophagales; family Cyclobacteriaceae; genus JAKISE01. The sequence goes on from JALWRJ010000303.1 coordinate 881, forward strand.
CGGGTATAAGAGATTACCAAGATGCCCAACGGAGAGTTAAGCTATATAATGAATTGAAGGGATATGCCAAACAAGCTTTGGATATTCTCATTGCTGAGTACACTTCAACCGAAACCAATTTTGAAGAGGTAATTCGAATGGATAGGCAGCTTTTAAAATATGAACTTGAACTTGAAAAGGCCAGAGCCGACCAAAACTCGGCTGTGGCTTATATCAATTATTTAATGGGAAAATGATGAAGTTAATAGCAACTAATTTCACAATAACCAATAACGGATAACCCAATAACAATATCAAAATGAATAAATTAACAAAAATAATATCGGAAAAGCCAATACTAGCCATCAGTGCTACGTTGGTACTAGGTCTTTTATTAGGATGGATGTTCTTTGGTGGCAACAGAGCATCTACACCAAGTGAGGCCTCAGCAACAGAAGAACATACGCATGAAGCCAGCATGTCCGGCAGGCAGGCAGGCACCCTATGGACCTGCTCTATGCATCCGCAAATTCAAATGGAAGCTCCGGGCAACTGCCCCATTTGTGGAATGGAGTTAATTCCTATGGATACTAAGCAAGACGATGGAGGCATAAGCCCAGATGCCGTAGTGCTTTCGGCTTCGGCCATGAAAATTGCCGAAGTTGAAACTACCGTTGTAAAAAAACAGGCTCCGTATAAACAAGTGGTTTTACCGGGTATGGTTAAACCGGACGAGCGCAGAATTAGTGAACTCACTGCTCATTTTCCGGGAAGAATTGAGAAACTTTATGTAAACTTTACAGGGCAAAAAGTACGTAAGGGACAAACATTAGCTACTATTTTTTCGCCCGAACTTGTAACTGCGCAAAAAGAGCTTTTTGAGGCCATTAAGTACAAAGATTCGAACCCCCAATTTTACGATGCATCAAGAAATAAACTTAAACTTTGGTTGTTTACCGATAAGCAGATTGATGAAATAGAGCAATCCGGTAAGGTGCAGTTTTATTTTAAAATATTATCGCCTGCTACAGGTACGGTAACCAAGCGAAATATTGCCCAGGGCGACCACGTAATGGAGGGGATGTCGATGTTTCAAATAATAGATTTGAGTCATGTATGGGTTGAGTTTGATGCCTATGAAAGCGATATTCCCTGGATTAAAATGGGTGCCAAAGTGGCCATTAGCATTAAATCTATTCCGGGTAAAGTATTTAAGAGTAAAGTAACATTTATCGACCCCGTACTGGACAGCAAAACACGTACAACTGTAGTGCGTGCCGAGCTTAACAATAACGGTCAACTAAGGCCTGGTATGTTTGCCCAGGGCACTCTTCAATCTATGCTTACCACCCAAGGAGATGTGTTAATGGTACCCAAATCTGCTGTGCTTTGGACCGGTAAAAAAGCCGTTGTGTATGTTAAAGAAGACCATGGAGATACGTTTGCTTTTCATTACCGGGAAATTACCCTGGGCGAAGATACCGGAGCAGACTATGTGGTGGTAGATGGCCTCCAAGCCGGGGAATCGGTGGTTACCAATGGGGCTTTTAAAATTGATGCAGCTGCACAGCTTAAAGGAAGCCAAAGCATGATGAACCCCGAGGGTGGTAAACAATCGTTAGGTGGGCATGCTGGAATGGATATGGGTGATGATGCTAATAAGGACGAAGAGATGGATATGGGAGATTCGAATAAGGAAACTTCCATGCAAATTGATGGTAAATTTAAAGTGCAACTGGCTGGGGTGGTAACAGCCTACCTGGATCTAAAAGATGCCTTTGTGGCTACAAACAGTACAATGGCGGCAACTCAAGCCAAAAATGTAAAAGCTGCTATGGCTAAGGTAGATATGGGCTTATTAAAAGGAGATAGCCATATGATGTGGATGGATATGAAGAAACCTATTGATAGCAATTTGGATAAGATTATTGCATCTACCGATGTAGAAGTTCAAAGGTTAGCCTTTGCAGACCTTACCGATGGAGTATATAAAACAATTAAAATGTTTAATGTTACTGGACTAAATGTTTACTACCAGTTTTGTCCAATGGCTCGTGACGGCCATGGTGCCAATTGGTTAAGCTTAGATTCGGATATTAAAAACCCCTATTTTGGTGAGGCTATGCTTACGTGTGGCGAAACAAAAGAAACGTTATAATAGGGACTGATTTATTTTCCTTCAAACCTACATAGGAAGGTAGTTTAAAGTAATATTCGGATGATATGAAAACAAACAGCAATTATTTAATTCGTAAGACCCATCGGTATCTAGGCTTGTTTTTGGGCATCCAATTTTTATTTTGGACTGTTGGTGGCCTGTATTTTAGTTGGAATAATATTGATAAGGTGCACGGAGACCATCTTCGAAAACACCCTCCCTTATTAACCGGTAATTTAAATCTAGTTTCGCCACAAAAGGCTATCAACGAGCTTAATTCTATATCTAAGATAGATGCTGTAATTAGCTTAGAGGTAGTTAATGTGCTCAATGTGCCAACCTACCGAATTACTTATTTAGCTAATAATAAAAAGCAGATAGCTTTAGCAAATGGACAAACAGGTGATTTAAGAGGTAATTTAACGAAAGAAGAGGCTGTAGCCATAGCAGAATCGTTATATATTCCAGATAATAAAATTGACCGTGTAGAATACATTACCGAAGTGGATAAACATAGTGAATACCGTGAAAAGCCTCTTCCTGCTTGGGGTATCTTTTTTGATCATCCAGATGCACCAGCCATCTATGTAGGAGCAAACACCGGTGCATTTGAGGCCATACGACACGATACATGGCGCACCTTCGACTTTTTATGGATGCTGCACACCATGGACTTTGAAGCCAGGGACAATTTTGGGAATAAACTACTGCAAGCCTTTTCTGTATTGGGGCTTATTACGGTAATCAGTGGATTTATACTTTATTATATTTCATCACCCACCATTCGTAAACTTAAAAAACGTAAAGGTAAAACTAAGAACCGAAAAAAATGATTCGCTGGGTTGGTAAACATATTGTGTTAATTTCGACACTTTTTATATCGGGTTTTTTGGGAGCTTTTGCCACCAGTACATTATGCGATTTGGAGGTAATAAATTATGATTCTTCCGGAAGGCATACCCATGATGCTACTAGCCATAACCATACTAAAACCAATGGTCATCAAAAAGCAGATGGCGGACACCAACACCATACAGATGAAGATGAACCTTGCTGCAATGATATTTATGCCCAATTTGAACAAGCATTATTTTTAAAATTACTAAAGCGTAAAGTATTTCATGCAAAGTACGTACTGCTTTACATCTTTAAATATATTTCTTTTAATTTAACCCGTTACCAATCTATCCACAATGTTTATCATGAATATGATAACCCACCTCCACTAAGTGGTTTTGCTATTCGTGTGTACATCCAATCGTTTCTAAATTGAATTGGGCTATTTAACCCGAATTTTGCATTAGAGTTTCGTAATGAGGAGTTAAATAACAATAACCTCCTACAGTTTCTTATTTTCAACTATTTAGCTACGGAATAGATTTTTTAATGCATAAAGTGGGTTAAGCAATGGGTATAGTTTAATGCCCATAAGTTGGTTTCAATTTACTACTAAAAAAATATATCAATGGAAACGCAACATTTACATATTAAAAACATGGTATGTCCCCGCTGCGAACTCGTTGTGGAGCAAACATTAACCAATTTAGGAATTTCCTTTAGTTTGGTAGAATTGGGTCATGCCATAATCGAAAAAATAGACTTCAAAAAACAAAGTTTGCTGGAAGAAAAGTTTAACAAGCTGGGTTTTAAACTTATATATGATAAAAACCAAAAGGTTGTTGAACAAGTTAAAATTAGCTGTAGGGGGTACCTGGATAAGATTGAAAATCAGCTTGTTATTACTAAGTTGTCTGAGTATTTAGCTGTAAATATTGGAAAGAATTACAGTTATCTTAGTAAACTTTTTTCTACAACCGAGGGAATAACCATTGAGGCTTATTTTCTGAAATTAAAGATTGAAAGAGTAAAACAGCTGTTAAACTATGGCGAGAACTCATTAACTGAAATTGCCTATAAGCTAAACTATAGTAGCGTACATTACTTGTCTTCACAATTTAAAAAAATTGAAGGCTGTACGGTATCCAGCTACATAC
>JALWRJ010000304.1 GCA_026994125.1 Cyclobacteriaceae bacterium
AATGGTATCGATACGTGATACAGTATTTAGAATAACCGGGTTAGGATCTTTACCAACAAACTCGCCTATTTTAGCTTCTGTTTTACCAATTAATCCATTGATGGGCGATTTCATTTTAGTATAGCTTAAATTAATTTGCGATATTTGAAGGTTAGCCTTGGCAGCTTCGAGCGAAGCCAAGGCGGCCTCATAATTAGCTTGAGCGGCATCTAAATCGCTTTGGCTTACGGCCTTTTTTGCAGCCAGCGGTTTATAGCGGTTCAATTCCTTTTCGGCATTAGCCAACAGGGTTTGAGCTTCGGCCACTTTACTTTTTTCGGAGGCCACTTTGGCAATAAATGGTTGGGCATCAATGGTATAAAGCAATTGCCCTTTGGTTACCCGCTGGCCTTCTTTAAAAAATATACCCACTAAGAAACCTTCTACCCGCGCCCGAATAGGAATATCGTATAAGCCATACACCTGCCCCACAAACTCGCTATAAATAGGCACTGATTGCTTAGCCACTTTTACCACTTTAATAACAGGAGGAGGTGCAGCCTGTTTTTCGTTATTTTTATGGCAAGCTGCCAAGCCAATAACGAATATTCCGGTACTAATTAACGAATGTATCTTCATGTTTTTTTAAGTATAATAAAATTTGTATGATAGATGAGGCATTCACATCGAAACCCCAATAAACCAGTTTTTGCAATGAGGTGTCAAACTTAGTGAAATTTTGGCAAAACAGCCCCTTTGCTTAGCATTTGGGCAGCATACTCCGGCCTTTTTTGCAATAAATGCTTATCCATCATTGGTATGGACACAAATTTAAACAATAAGGTAATTGAGGTAGCACCGGCTGCCACATACCAAGGGGTAAAATCGCCAACTGCCATTAAGTACAATCCCCACCAAAAAAGCATTTCACCTAAATAGTTGGGGTGCCTTACCCAGCGCCACAGCCCGGAATTAATCACCCCTTTATCTTTGTTTGTTTTTTTAAACGTATGCAATTGCGCATCGCTTAGGGTTTCAATACCTACCCCTGCCAGGGCAATGCCAACACCCAACCAATTAAGCGCATTAAAGGGCTGGCTGGCCGTAAAAATATAAGCCACAGGCACCATGGCCATCCACACCAACAAGGTAGGAAATAGGTGAATACCTAAAAAATTAACCAATACATACCATTTACCTGTTTTATCTTGAAGTTGGCTATACCTCCAATCCTGGTGTTGCATACCTGGCCAACCTCGCATCCAATTATAGGTAAGCCGGCTACCCCAAAAAAGTACAACGGTGGCTGTTACCACCCAGGCCATAACCTGCGGAATAGCGAGGGTTTCGAACCACCAATAAGCAACCATATATATAGGAATTACGCTCCAGTAGGGGTCGTATATGCTGGCATTGCCAAACCTGAAACTGAACATAAAAATAAACAGGGTTAGTAGTACGTCTATAAAAAACAGTTTGCTTAAACTATTGGCTTGAGGCAAGTAGCGTGTAAGAAAAACACCCACAACAAAGGCTGCCAGGTAGGCAAAGGAAACAATGAAAATACTCTTAGTTTTAGGCATAGGTATGAACTTATAACTTTTAGGGGTTGTTGTTAAAAAATAAACAGTACAGGATGCACCGGTTAAAATCCATCTTTATTTCACTAGCTATTACGTATTGGCTTAGCTGCACCATTTTTTTAGGTAAAGATACCCTTTCGTGGCCCATAAATCTATATGCGGCAAGTAGTTTTTTAGGTGTTTTAGTGCCGGTACTATTTTTTAGTCTTTTGTTATTGTATAAGCCTACCGCCCGTACCCAACCTCAATTACCGTTTATTACAGGTTTACAAACATTGAGTACAATAATTGCCTTATCAGGCGTATTTTTAAGTAAAATTCCATATTTGTATGGTATTATTTCGTTTATTGGCCTACTGCTTTGGGTAATTTATGTAAAATGGTATTCGGTACTGCCTGCTCCTAAAGCAGGCCCAAAAGTGGGTAAAAAATTGCCATCCTTACTTTTTTATACTAATGACGGTACGGTTGTAAGGTTAGATAAATTTAACAAGCAAAAAAAACTATTGCTTTTTTACCGGGGCAATTGGTGTCCATTATGCATGGCGCAGATTAAAGAGATTGCCGCTGCCTACAAGCAATTAGAGCACAAGGGCGTAGCCGTTTTATTAATTAGCCCGCAACCAGCTAGTCATTCGGCCAAGCTCGCAAAAAAAATGAAGGTTAACTTTTACTTTTTAACCGATAAAAACAATGCAATGGCACGCCAATTAGGCATAGACCACCCCCATGGCACCCCTTTGGGCATGGAAATATTTGGCTATACCAGCGATACAGTATTACCTACTGTACTATTAGCAGATGAACAAAACAACCTTGTTTGGGTTGACCAAACTGACAATTACCGGTTGCGCCCCGAGCCCAAACTGTTTTTAGAAAAACTGAACGAATTAGATAGCAAGTGAGCTTAGTTACTTTGCGAAAAAAAGATAGGTGTATCTTTGCCTTTTAATTTAATGATATATGGAAAAACTTAAATCAGTTTTTTTCCACCTTAGCATGGTGTACTGGATGGCTCTCGCTGCCTTAACTGCCTATTTAATATATGCAGTAAACTTAAACTTACCTACCATAGGTATGGGCTTGGTGGCCTTTATACCTAACGGGTTTATGCTTTGGCTCTTTATTACCAAAAAACCCCGAACTTCGGCCAACCAAACAGTACTTACGTTTAGTATTATTATTGGTTATGCTCTATTTATAATTGGCAGCCTTACCATAAGTTGGCCTTTAATTATAATTTATGGAGTTGGTCTTATTTTTTGGATGCTCTTCATTTTTTGGTATTCCAACTTTCCTAAACATAGCTCCGAAGTACTCAAAATTGGAGCCTCATTACCAGAACTAACCCTTAAAACCTTAGATAATAAGCCATTCTATGCTAGCTCATTGCTTGGCAAAAAGGCTATTTACCTGTTTTACAGAGGTAACTGGTGCCCTGTTTGTATGGCGCAAGTAAAAGAAGTAGCCAGCCAGTATAAATCTTTAAAAGAAAGCGGTGCTGAAATGATTTTGGTAAGCCCACAACCACAAGAAAAAACAAAAAAATTAACTGAAAGTTTAGGGATAGATTTTTTGTTTTTGCATGATGAAGGCAATAAAATGGCTCAAAAATTAGATATTGCACATATTAATGGTGTACCCATAGGAGCCTCACCTGCCTATGGTAACGACACGGTATATCCAACAATTGTAATTACCGATGAACAAGGGAAAATAATTTTTGTAGATCAAACGGATAACTTTAGAATCAGGCCTGAGCCCGAAACTTATATATCGGTATTGAGTGGGCATACAAATTAATCTTTGTAAGTATTTATAAAATGTCGTTTAGTTTATCTATTTTCACTACCTAATAGATAAAAAACATGGATAGACATACCTACAATCTAGGCCTGCTAGGCAATTGTGCTTTTCAAGCTTTAATTGATACTGAGGCCAGTGTAAAATGGCTTTGCTGGCCTAAATTTGACAGTAGCTTTGTTTTTGGCGGCTTGCTGGATGAAGATAAAGGAGGCGAATTTAGCATACTCCCAAACACAGCCATACAATCAACATGCCAGGCATACATAAAAAACACCAATGTACTTACTACCGAAATAAGCACTGCAGATGGACGTTATAAAGTAACCGACTTTGCGCCCAGGTTTGAGCAGTACAGCAGGCATTATAAACCACTCATGTTAATCCGTAAGTTAGAACCTATGGAAGGCAGCCCCGAAATTAAGGTAGTATGCCAACCACGTGGCAATTATGGTGCTCTAGAGCCTGAAGTACTATTTGGAAGCAGCCATCTGCGCTATCAAGGTTTAGAAGAGCAACTTAGGCTTACCACCAATTTATCGTTGCACTACCTGGCCGAAGGGCGCAGCTTTAAGCTGGAGCAGCCCATTTACCTAATTTTAACCTGGGGCATTCCGCTGGAAGGCCCCATTAAAGAAACTGCGGAAACCTTTTTGGCCAAAACCATTGACTATTGGAACGATTGGGTTAGGCATTGCACCATTGGACCACTGTGGCAGGAAGCCGTAATTCGTTCGGCTCTTACCCTTAAAATGCACCAGTTTGAGGATACCGGAGCCATCACGGCCTCTACCACCACCAGCCTGCCGGAACACCCGGGCACGGGCCGCAACTGGGACTACCGCTATTGTTGGATGCGAGATTCGTATTATACCCTAAACGCGTTTAATTCGCTGGGGCAATTTGAAGAACTGGAAAAATATTCGAACTACATCGAAAATATAGCCATGGGTGAAAATTGCCGGTACAACCCGGTGTATAGCCTGCTGGGAACCGAGGATTTTGAAGAACAAATACTTCCGCTGGCGGGCTATTTAGGAAACGATCCGGTGCGCATAGGCAACCAGGCCAAAGAGCATATCCAAAACGATGTGTACGGGCAGGTATTGGTATCGCTGCTGCCACTTTATACCGATGAGCGCCTAAATAGCTCTAAGCATGTACGCTCCAAAAAACTTATTATGGATTTACTTAACGGTATTGAGCGCACCATGGATGAACCCGATGCCGGGTTGTGGGAATTGCGCAATATGAGTTTTAAACACTGTTACACGTTTCAGTTTCATTGGGCGGGTGCGCAAGCAGCTATTAAAATAGCTAAACAATTAGAAGACGAAGAAATGCTGGCAAAGGCAATGGCCTTGGTGGAGGCCGCCACCGGGCAGATTGAAAAATGTTATGACCCTAAACAAGGCGCTTACACTTCGGCCATTGAAACCGACCGATTAGATGCCAGCCAGCTGCATTTAATAACTATGAACTACTTGCTACCCACAGCCGATAAAACCCTTAAACATCTGGAAGCACTCGAAAATGAACTTAAAACAACTGAAGGGCTTTTTTACCGGTACAAACACCAGGATGACTTTGGTAAACCCAAAAGCACCTTTTTAATATGTGCCTATTGGTATGTAGAAGCCCTGG
>JALWRJ010000305.1 GCA_026994125.1 Cyclobacteriaceae bacterium
GTGCCAAGCCCTCGGCAATAGCCGTTTTACCTACTCCGGGCTCGCCAATAAGTATAGGGTTGTTCTTTTTTCTACGCGATAATATTTGCGCTACCCGTTCAATTTCCTTTTCGCGGCCCACAATAGGGTCCATTTTGTTTTCCTCGGCCATTTTAGTAAGGTCGCGGCCGAAGTTATCGAGTACCGGGGTGCGCGATTTTTCAGTTTTGCCGCCCGGTTCTTTGCTGCCACCGGGATTGCTGCTCCCTCCGGCTCCATACATTTTTGAAGGGCCATCGTCCTCATCTTCGGTGTCAGATGAAGCCATGGGCTGCTCGGTTTGGTATTCGAGCAACTCGCGTACTACTTCGTAGGTTACTTCAAATTTTTCTAATATTTTACATCCTAAATTAGATTCGTCTCTTAAAATAGAAAGCAAAAGATGTTCGGTGCCTATCAGGCTGCTTTTAAAAATTTTAGCTTCCAAATAGGTGATTTTTAATACCTTTTCGCTTTGGCGGGTAAGGGGGATACCGCTGGCTTTAATGGTAGTGGTAGAAGCGGTACTTCGGGTGGCTTTTTCGATGCCTTCACGTAAATCTTTAGCCGAAACACTTAGTTTTTTTAACAGCTCCAGCGCCACACCGTTCCCTTCACGAATCATCCCCAGCAGTAAATGCTCGGTACCAATGTAATCGTGTCCTAATCGCAGTGCTTCTTCGCGGCTTAGCGATATAACTTCTTTAACTCTATTCGAAAACTTTGCTTCCATACTTTTGCCTACAATACATTATCAATGTAAATCTAAACGATTCTGCTTAATAAACCACCTTTTTTGCCTAAACAAGCCCAATAAAAATTAAATACTATGCATGCGCCTGCTGCCTAATTATACTACCGGCCTGAGGGCCCTCGGCAAAAAGTAAATCTATAATGCTTAAGCCAAGAACAAATTTGTTGCCAAATACCTGCCGGTAAGGGGTATATACTAGTGGAGGCCGTATAGTAAATGGTTTTTTAGGATGAATAGCCGATCGGAGGTCGAGTAGTGGATTTTCGACTTGTTTTTGATAGGTTTGGGTATAAACTACGGGTGTGTTTATTTGTAAAAAGGCAAGACATATTGTCAGCAATTGGGTGTTCAGTTCCCAAAGAGTAGGGTAGTTGGCATAGATATGCTGTTTAAAATAATCGGCATAATGCTCAAAAAAGGGCGCTTTACCATAAGCCGATTGGATAGCTCGCCAATGTCGGTTTACCCATTTTTGTTGGTTATCTATTTGAATGTCGCACATGGGTATTTTTTTTTGGCTTCCTTTTAAAGGCACCGAAAGCGCATCGATTCCCTGCGGGGTTAAAATATGAGCGCGGTTACGGTAAGTTTGTTTTACAAAATGCTCGTGTTTTTCCAGCACAATTTTATCGGCTTTGGCCACCCAGGTAAACCAGGTGGTAGTGGGCAGGTAGTGCAGGTCTATCAACAAATCCATAAAAAGGAGCGTAGGCGTTAGTGCCTCTTGCTAGTTAATCCACTCAAACCCACAGTAGGGCACCAGCGCTTTGGGTATTTTAATGCCTTCGGGTGTTTGGTTGTTTTCTAAAATAGCAGCCACAATACGAGGTAAGGCCAATGCACTTCCGTTTAAGGTGTGTAGCAGTTGGTTTTTTTTGTTGGCGTCCTTGTACCTTAATTTTAGGCGGTTAGCCTGGTAAGTTTCAAAATTACTTACAGAGCTTACTTCGAGCCATTTTTGCTGCGCAGCCGAAAACACCTCCATATCGTAGGTAATGGCCGAGGTAAATCCTAAATCGCCTCCACAAAGCAGCAATACCCGGTAGGGCAATTCTAATTTGGATAACAGGGATTGGATGTAGGCACTCATTTCTTCGAGCGCTTCATACGATTTATCAGGATGTTGAATTTGTACAATTTCTACTTTATCAAACTGATGAAGCCTGTTAAGGCCTCGTACATGTGCCCCCCACGAGCCGGCTTCGCGCCTAAAGCAAGGGGTAAAGCCTGCATGTTTTACGGGCAACTGGTCTTCTTTTAAAATCAGGTCGCGGTACATATTGGTAATAGGCACCTCTGCGGTAGGTATCAGGTAAAAATCGTCTTCGGTGGCATGGTACATTTGGCCTTCTTTATCGGGTAGCTGGCCGGTGCCAATACCAGAGGCCTGGTTTATTAAAATTGGAGGTTGAACCTCGTGATAGCCCGCCTCTGTGGCCTGATCTAAAAAAAAGTTTACTAAAGCACGTTGCAGCTTAGCTCCTTTGCCCTTATAAACCGGAAACCCTGCTCCGGTAATTTTAGTACCCAGCTCAAAATCTATAATATCGTATTGCTCAATAAGTTCCCAATGGGGCTTGGCGCCTTGTGGCAAATCAGGAATGTTGCCATGGGTACTTAGTACTTGGTTGTCGGTATCGGTGTTACCAGCCGGCACACGCGGGTTAGGTATATTGGGTACGGTGTACAACAGTTGGGTTAATTCTTCTTCTGTATTTTTTAAGGATTCGCTTAGTTGTTTGCTTTCGGCTTTAAGCGTTGCAGTGTTCGATTTTACCTCTTCGGCTTCCTCCTTTTTGCCCTGGCTCATTAGCTGGCCAATTTGCTTAGCTAATTGGTTCGATTGTGCCAAAACAGCATCATGTTTTTGTTGAAGCTCTTTACGCTGATCGTCTAACAAAAGTAATTTTTTAAGGGTAGCTTCTGCATTTTTAAAGTTCCGTTTGGTTAATCCTTGCAGTACAACCTCTTTATGGAGGCGAATATGGGCTATTTGTAACATGAGTTGGAAATTTAGGCTGCAAAATAAGCGAATAACTGGAATTAAAGCTATGTTAGCCCTCGCTAATTAATGAATTTGTACAAATTTTGAGTAATCTTTGAAAATATAAAATCAAACCCCTATACTTGCATTACCATTAACGAACCAAGCCATTTCCGGTAACCGTTCAATCAATTTCGTTTATTGCATTCCTATTTTAATTAAAGCGATTACGTACACTATACATTGATAGATATTTATATACGACCATGTTCTTAATCTGGAACACACATTACACTAATTTATGTACACTTTAGAAGAATTAAATGTGCTACTTCTTTCTGAATTAAAGGAGTTAGCCGAAAAATTGGAGGTAACCAATTTTAAAAAACTACCTAAAAAAGAATTAATCTACAAAATTTTAGACAAGCAGGCTATTACTCCTGAAAAGGATTTGCCTGCAAAACCTAAAGCCACAACAGAAGAAGCTAACGAGAAATCAGAGGCCAAAGCTGAAACCCGTCCGGCACGTAGAAGCCCCCGAAAAAAAACAGATAAGCCGGCTAAAAAAGCTCCTAAACAAGCAGAAAACAAAGAAGAAACAGCCGATGATTTGCTAAAATCGTTTAACCTTGATATAAAAGCTGCGGGTAACGAAGCCCCTGAAAAAGAAGCGGCAACCGAAGAAGCAACCAACGAAAAAGAAGCTAAGCCGGTAAAGGCTGTACGCGACAAAAAGGATAGCCGCCCCGAACGAGAAAACCGTAAACCTAAAAACGAAGGAAAAACCAACGAGGAGCGCAACGAAGAACGGGCGGCTCGCAACGAACGCCACCAGGAAAAAAAGAAGAACCTGGCTACCATACGTGAGTTTGAAGGACTAATTGAGAGCGAAGGTGTATTAGAAATGATGCAAGATGGCTATGGTTTTTTACGTTCGTCTGATTACAACTACCTGGCCAGCCCAGACGATATTTATGTGTCGCCTTCGCAGATAAAACTCTTTGGTTTAAAAACAGGAGACAATGTTAGGGGTGAAATCAGACCCCCCAAAGAAGGCGAAAAGTATTTTGCCTTGATTAAGGTGAGCTCGGTAAATGGGCGTACTACCGAAGAAATACGCGACCGCATACCCTTTGAGTACCTAACTCCGTTGTTTCCGGAAGAAAAGCTTAATTTAAGCTCAAAACCCGACCGCTACTCTACTCGTGTAATGGACTTGTTTGCTCCTATTGGTAAAGGGCAACGGGGTATGATAGTAGCACAACCTAAAACAGGTAAAACCGTATTGCTTAAAGAAATTGCCAATGCCATTGCCGATAACCACCCGGAAGTGTACCTGATTATTTTGCTTATAGATGAGCGCCCCGAAGAAGTAACTGATATGGCCCGTAGCGTAAAAGCCGAGGTGGTGTCATCTACTTTTGACGAACAAGCCGACCGCCATGTAAAAGTGGCCAACATTGTGCTTGAAAAAGCCAAACGTATGGTTGAGTGTGGCCACGATGTGGTTATATTATTAGATTCGATTACCCGGCTTGCCCGGGCGCACAATACCGTAGTGCCTTCATCGGGTAAAATACTATCGGGAGGGGTAGATGCCAATGCTTTGCACAAGCCCAAACGCTTTTTTGGTGCCGCCCGTAATGTTGAGAACGGAGGTTCGCTTACCATTATAGCCACGGCCCTAATAGACACGGGTTCTAAAATGGATGAAGTAATTTTTGAAGAGTTTAAAGGAACCGGTAATATGGAGCTTGTACTCGACCGTAAACTGGCCAACAAACGTGTGTACCCTGCCATGGATGTGCCGGCTTCGGGCACTCGTAGAGAAGACCTGCTAATGGATAAAGAAGAATTACAGCGCATTTGGATATTGCGTAAATTTATGAGCGACATGAACTCGACCGAAAGTATGGAGTTCTTGCTTTCTAAAATGAAAGGAACCCGCAACAATGCTGAGTTTTTGGTATCGATGAATGGGTAGTTTAGATTTACCTTAGCCAGGCGTGGCCAACAGTAACATAAAAAGCAAAGTCTTCGGTACTCCAGGCAACATCGGCACCCATTTTTAGGCCAAATAAGCGGGCAATCTGATACCGGAAACCGGTGCCGATGGTAGCCACGGAACTGCCTTTGTTAAAGCTGCTAAAGTCTGTATAAGTATTACCTAAGCCACCAAAAACGAGCAGATACCAACGCCTGTAGAGGTTATAATTGATTTCTGC
>JALWRJ010000306.1 GCA_026994125.1 Cyclobacteriaceae bacterium
GTTCGAATGTGTTCATTCCCGAGTAAATCTTTTACTATAATTTTATAGGCATAGTTTCCGGTTGGCATTGGAGAATCGTTTTGGAGTCCATTCCACCCTTGTTGGCCATCGTTGGTATAGAAAATGGTTTCTCCCCAACGTGTAAAAATCCACATTTCTGCCTGTTCGATAAATTTCCCTTGTACTATAAAGGTATCGTTTAGGCCATCGCCATTAGGTGTAAATGCTGTTGGAATTGAAATAATAGGATTGCGCTCGATGGTTAGGATGTTGGAGCGGCCGGCAGGAATGCCGGAGGTAGCGGGAATGGCCCATACGGTATAGGTGTTAACCTGACTGGTTATATCGGCCAAGGTATGTGTGTAGGTAGTATTGGTTAGCAGCAGACTATCGAATACATTGCCTTGGACATCTGTAATGACAAGGGCATAATTTTGGGTTCCATTGGCAAAGCCGGCATAAGTGTTCCATTGTAACTGGGTATCAAGATTAGCTGTTGTTTTGGATTGGAGCACTATATTGTTAGCTACCCGGCTTGGGGCAGAGGTGTTGCCACATTGGTTGTACAAAGCTATAGCCAGGTAATCAGGTTGAGGATAGGTGTACGGGGTAGTATAAGAAATTAGCGATGTGGTATCGGACGAGATAACAGTTCCGGAGGCATCAGTGATAAAAATTTCGTAATATTTGGGAAGCGAATTTGGCGGAATTTGCCAACTCCATTGGATGGAATCCTGCCCGGTAAGCGAGGTGATATCGGTAATAGGTTTGGGGGTATCGGTTGAAAAAGCCGTAGCGCAAGAGGTAAGCGATTTGCTGATGCCATTGCCCGGAAAATAAACCAAAGCCTGGTAGCAGTAGTCCGTTGTGCATATTACCGTGGTGTCGATAAAGGAAATATTGGTGGCAGGAAGTGTTTGCAGCAGGCTGCCATTACGGACTATTCTGGTGGATTGACTTCCCCCTACCACTATGGTGTTCCAAGTGCTTGTTATTTGGTTGTTTTGGGCGGTTGCGGTAAGCGTTACCGAGCATACTTCGTTGGAGTATGACCTAAAGTTGCTACAGGCATCGTAGGTGGCAATTCTAAAGCAGTAGGGGTTTTGGTTGAGTGGTAAATTAAGTAGGGTGTCGGTTTGGCTGGCCTGCGTAAGTTTTTTAAATAGCACATAGTTGCTATTATTACCAATGGAAATTTCTAACCGGTTGTCGGAATTGGCAGGCAATTGGTAATTTAATTTTACCGAGTTGTTTGAAAGCAACACTACCGAATCTAGTTTAGCAGGTAGTACAGCAGGTAAAGGTGTATAGGTTTTAGTGTTAGCCCCACAGCGATTGGTAGCGGTATCAAAAAGGCCGGTAAGGGTAATGTTAGCGGGTGTATTAGTGGCATACATATACGGTGTGGGAGCTGTGCCCAACGGTAAGGTTATAATGGTGCCATCTCCATAATTTATTTCGTACCGGTCGTAATAGTTGTCTTGTATATCTATCAGTACTTCTAAGTTATTGCAACTAAGTATTTCAAATTGAGGTATTTGAGGTGCTACTACCGTAACTGAAATACTATCCTTTTTTTGTCCTCCCGGGCCTTGCCAATATTGGTTTATTGTGTAATTACCTGGGCTTGTATAAGTAAAGGTTGGCGAAGTGGTAATGGGAGAATTTCCACCTTCGAATTGAAACCCAATAACATTAGGTACCAGACTTGTAATAGTTACCGTGAGGTTGTAGCAACCACGTAGTTGGTTAATTTCAAAATCGCCATTTATACTGGTGTACTGAGCCATTGCGGCAAAGGTATAAAGCCAAACTGTAGCGGTTAAAACGATATACCTTACTTTACTCATTTAATGGGGATAGCTCTTTAGAAATTGTGTCGCATTTTCCATATCGGTATGTAAAATGCGATCTTGTTTAATAAACGGTACTACTTTTCTAAAATTGCTTACCAACGCTTCGAGCACCTTTGATGTTTTAAGAGGTCGTCTAAATTCAATGGCCTGCGAAGCAGTAATAAGTTCGATCGCTAAAATTTCGTACACATTATTTATTACCTTATGTGCTTTGGTGGCGGCATTGGCACCCATACTTACGTGGTCTTCCTGCCCATTAGAGCTTACAATGCTATCGGCTGTAGCCGGGTGGCATAAATTTTTGTTTTGGCTTACTATGGAGGCTGCTGTGTATTGAGGAATCATAAGTCCTGAGTTAATACCCGGATTGGCCACCAGGTAATTGGGTAGTTCGCGACTGCCCGAAATAAGTTGGAAGGTTCTACGCTCCGAAATGCTGCCCAGCTCGGCTACAGACAAGGCCAGGAAGTCGAGGGCAAGAGCCAGTGGCTGCCCATGGAAATTGCCAGCTGATATAATTAAATCGTCTTCAGGAAATACATTGGGGTTATCGGTAACTCCGTTTATTTCACGAGTAAATACTTGTTCTACGTAGTTAATAGCATCGGAAGTGGCTCCATGCACTTGAGGTATGCACCTAAATGAGTAGGGGTCTTGCACATGCTTTTTGGGCTGGTTTATGAGTTCGCTACCTGCCAATAATTCCTTAATTTGTTCTGATACTTCGGCTTGGCCGGGGTGAGGCCGAATGGCGTGCACCTTGGGGTGGAAGGGTTCGATGCGACCATCAAAGGCATCGATAGCCAGGGCTCCAATTAAATTGGCTAATTTTAGTTGTTTTTTGGCTTCGATGAGGTTCCAAACGCCAAATGCAGCCATAAACTGGGTGCCATTAAGCAGGGCGAGCCCTTCTTTGGCCTGCAGTTCGATGGGGGGCCAACCCATCCTGCTGTGCAATTCGCTGCCCGGCATTAGTTTTCCTTTGTAGTTTACCTGGCCTTCGCCAATTAGAGGCAGGCAAAGGTGCGCCAGGGGAGCCAAATCGCCCGAAGCGCCCAACGAACCATATTCGTACACTACGGGTAGTACATTATTATTGTAAAACTTTATTAGCCGCTGTATGGTAGCCACCTGCACACCCGAATGCCCATAGCTAAGCGATTGTATTTTAAGCAGTAAAATTAGTTTTACAATAGCGGAAGGGATGGGGGAACCCGCTCCACAGGCATGTGATTTTATAATATTATTTTGCAAGGTTTCGAGTTCGTTTTTAGAGATGCTTTCTTTATAGAGCGAACCAAAACCAGTGTTAATGCCATACACGGGCTCATCCGAAGTTTTAATTTTTTGGTCGAGGTAATTGCGGCAAGCCTGGATTTTATCCTTAGCTTCTTGCGAAAGCACTAAGGTGGCGCCTGATGAAATAATCGATTCTATTTGTTGAATGCTTAAAGGGGCAGTAGAAATAGCATGCTCTTTCATTTAATTTTTTAATTTTTGAATGAATGTTTCAGTAGTTATAGTAGATTGATTGCCGGAATCCATTTCTTTAATGGTAAGTGTTTTGTCGGTTACTTCGTTAGAGCCAATAAGGGCTACAAAAGGAATGTTTAGGTTGTTGGCATAGCTCATTTGCTTTTTTAACTTGGCCGGGGCAGGGTAATATTCGGCTGCAATGCCGGCTGCTCGTAGTTGGGCTAATTGGGCCAGGGCATAGGCTTCTTCGTTTTTGCCAAAATTTGTAATGAGTACTTGTGTGCTTGAATTTACTGCATCAGGAAATAATTTCCGGGCTTCCATTACATCGTAAATACGATCGATGCCCAGGGAGAAGCCAACCCCTGATACATCGGGCATACCAAATACTCCGGTAAGGTTATCGTACCGGCCACCGCCCGAAATACTGCCTATGCTTCCATCGAGCATTTTTATTTCGAAGATGGCTCCTGTGTAGTACGAAAGTCCACGGGCCAGGGCAGGGTCGAACAGTACGGTATCTAACTGCCCTTGCATGGTTGTTACATAACTCAAAATTTGTTTAATCTCCTCTAGGCCCTGGGTGGTTTCGTTGTTGGATATTAAGCTTTGGAGTTGGGCTATTTTTTCGTTATTGGAGCCGGAAAGTTTGAGTACCGGAGCCAGGCTTTTTAGTTGTTCGGGGGTATAGCCCAGGTGGGCCAGTTCTTTAAACACTCCCTGAGTGCCAATTTTATCCAGTTTGTCAATGGCCACACAAAGCAATGCTTCTTCGCCTTGATGGCCTACATAGTTAGCGAGCCCGGTTAGTATTTTTCGGCTGTTAATATTTATTTGGTAGCCTTCAATGCCCAGGTTTTGAAGTATTTCGTTCATCATTAAAAGCATTTCGGCTTCGCAAATTAGCGAAGTGGTACCTACCACATCGGCATCGCATTGCATAAACTCGCGGTAGCGGCCTTTTTGGGGTCGGTCGGCACGCCACACAGGTTGCATTTGGTATCGTTTAAAGGGGAAACTAATTTGGTTCCGGTTCATTACCACGTAGCGTGCAAAGGGTACGGTTAAATCGTAGCGCAAGCCTTTTTCCGAAATTTGAGGAGTAAGTTTTTGGGAAGATGTGTTGGCCAGTTCGGTTTTAACTTTACCCAAATAATCGCCAGAGTTAAGTACCTTAAAAATAAGTTGGTCGCCTTCATCGCCATATTTGCCCATGAGTACCGACAGGTTTTCCATGGTTGGGGTTTCTAAAGGCCTAAAACCAAATTTTTCGAACGTATTTCGGATGGTGGTAAGAATGTAATTGCGTTTGCGAACTACTTCAGGGCTAAAATCTCGAGTTCCTTTAGGTATTGAAGGTTTTTGTTGGCTCATTGGTAAATGCTTAAAAATAGAGTGCAAAGCTAAGCATTGTAAAGCATGAACAATAAAGTAAATTAAGCAATTTGTAGATAGTTGTTTTAAACGTTATTGGTATTTAAGATGTATAAAACGGCTGCTTAATACACATGCAATTTTGAAGATATTGGATTTTGCTATGTAATTGGCAATTATCTTCTAAAATTTTTTCCTTAATCTTTCACTATTTAACTAAATAGTCTATTTTTGCACCTCGAATTTTAGAATATAAAACAATGGCTGTCACC
>JALWRJ010000307.1 GCA_026994125.1 Cyclobacteriaceae bacterium
CGGGTGGGTATATGCCGGTTTTGAAACTACCTACCAAACCATGGGTGTTGATTTTGATAAGCTTTACTACGAATCAGAAACCTATTTATTGGGTAAAGCAGAAGTAATGAAAGGGGTAGAGGCCGGCCTGTTTTACCAAAAAGAAGATGGCTCGGTTTGGGTTGACTTAACCGAGGAAGGGCTCGACCAAAAATTACTGCTAAGGGCCGATGGAACTTCGGTATATATGACACAGGATATTGGCACCGCCATCCAGCGGTTTAAAGATTACCCCAACATTACCGGGCAGGTGTACACCGTGGGCAACGAACAAGACTACCATTTTAAGGTGCTCTTTTTAATCCTTAAAAAGCTTGGGTTTAGTTGGGCCGATAACTGCCACCATTTAAGCTACGGCATGGTAGATTTACCAACCGGTAAAATGAAATCGCGCGAAGGTACGGTGGTAGATGCCGATGACCTGATGCAGGAAATGTTTGCTACGGCCGAGCAACATACCAAAGAATTAGGAAAAATAGATGGGTTTACCGAGCAGGAAGCGCAACATTTGTACAAAACGCTTGGTTTGGGTGCCTTAAAGTATTTTTTAATGAAGGTGGATCCAAAAAAACGAATGATGTTTAACCCTGAGGAATCTATTCAGTTTCAGGGAAATACCGGGCCGTTTATACAATATACACACGCCCGTATTTCTTCTATTCTTCGAAAAGCAACTGCTGATAAGGTGGATATTACTTCAGAAATTTCCAACCAGATTACGCTATCATCTACAGAAAAAGAAGTGCTTTATCTGCTCACCCAGTTTGGAGAAAAAATTGAAGAGGCAGCACGTGAGTATTCTCCGGCTATTATTGCCCAATATGTGTACGATGTAGCCAAAGAATATAACCGTTTTTATGCTGAATTGCCTATTTTTAACGAAGAAAACTATGATGTAATGCAATTTAGGGTGGTACTTTCGGCACAGGTAGCCCAGGTAATTAAAAATGCCATGGGGCTTTTGGGTATTGAGGTGCCCGAGCGGATGTAGTCCTGCGCCAAGGCTTCGGGGCGGGCCAGGTAACTTAAGAGGAACTTATGCAAGCTGAAGATCGAGAACCCACAAAGATGAATATCGAATGTCGAACACCGATTAACGAATGATGAAGTAGGCACCCTTCTTGGCGACTTTGTGATAAACTTTGCTTTTTATGGGTAAAGATTAAGCACAAAGTTAAACTATACACTAAACCCTTAGCGTCCTTAGCTGTAAAAATCTTTAAAGTAAAAAAGGTAAATTTGAACCTCAACTAACCAATAACCAATAACCCCTTAAAATATCTAATCTAAATTATTAAACGCTCACATTTTATGCACATGATAAAACAACTTGCCATACTACTTTTTATTTTTAGTTTTTCCTCTTGTAACTTTACCAAAGTAAAAAAACGTCCGGATGCCATGAGCCAAGCCCCTTCAACTTCTATTTATTCATTTACCATGCCCCTGTTAGATGGTACGCAGCAATCATTAGCAGCGTATAAAGGCAAAAAAATGCTTATTGTAAATACAGCTTCCGAATGTGGCTTTACTCCACAATACGAAGGCTTAGAAACCCTTTATAAACAACATAAAGACAAGCTGGTTATCCTGGCTTTTCCTGCCAATAATTTTGGAGGGCAAGAGCCTGGAAGTAATGCAGAAATAGGTGCTTTTTGCAAAAAAAATTACGGAGTTACGTTTCCTGTATTTTCAAAAATATCAGTAAAAGGAGATGATATGGCCCCACTTTATAAATGGCTTACTCAAAAAGAGCAAAATGGGTGGAACGAAGATGCCCCCAATTGGAATTTTTGCAAGTACTTGATTGATGAGCAAGGTAATTTAAAAGCATTTTATGCTTCGGCCATTGAGCCTTTAAGCGATGAAATTACCAAAGCCATAAAAGAATAATGAACGCTAAAGCCTGGATATCGGCCTTTAGGCTACGAACCTTGCCTTTGGCGCTGGCAAGCATTGGCATGGGTAGCTTTTTGGCTGCTTCGCACCATCAATTTAGGTTGGATGTGCTAATTTGGGCATCGCTTACCACTATCTTTTTACAAGTGCTTTCCAACCTGGCCAACGATTATGGCGATACGGTTAATGGAGCAGATAGTACTTTAAGGCAAGGGCCAACTCGTGCGGTGCAATCCGGTGCCATTTCCATGACAGCCATGAAAAAAGCCATAGGTGTTTTAGGCGTTTTATCATTCGTAAGTGGGTTCATGTTGTTGCATATTTCTGTGGGTATTGGAAGCACAGCTTTTTACCTCTTTTTGGCCTTTGGTCTGGCTAGTATTGGTGCAGCCTATTTTTATACCGCAGGTAAAAATCCGTATGGTTATGCCGGTTTAGGCGATATTGCGGTGCTTATTTTCTTTGGTTTTTTGGCTGTTTTAGGGACTTATTACTTACATACCCTCTCATTTAATTGGTTAAACGTATTGCCCGCCATAAGTATGGGTTTGTTTGCAACAGCCGTGCTTAATGTTAATAATATCAGAGATATTGAGTCGGATAAAGCAGCCGGAAAAATGTCGATTCCCGTACGTATTGGTAAAAAGAAGGCAATTGTTTACCATATTGTTCTTTTATCGATTGGCATACTTGCCGCTTTTATTTATGTGTATTCTTTACCGTTTAACCTTAGTCGACTATGGGCGTTATTGGCACTATGGCCTCTTTTTAGTAATGCCAAAGCAGTCCTTCAAAAATCATCGGCACAAGAACTCGATCCTTACCTAAAACAAATGGCATTAACCAGTCTGGGATTTATGGTATTGTTTGGAATGTCGATATTGTAAATTCAGCCATTCATTTTACGAGCTTTAAGGTAGAAGCCTTCCTCGTTATTTTTAAGTTTAAGAATTTTAATTATGAGAATTAATTTATATCATTTTTTTTATCATGTAAATAGGTTATCTTGTGGTTGATTTTAATAAATGTATCATCAAAAACCGTTAAACGTGAAAAAAATACTTGTTCCTACCGATTTTACCTCTACAGCCGAAAATGCCGTAGAAACAGCTCGTATGTTGGCTAAAAAATTAGATGCCGAAATTGTTTTCTTAAATGTGATCGAAATAGATAGCGGTGAAGCCATCAATACCTCAGGAGGCCCTTCCAATTATGCTTCGTTTACCGATGGTATTCTAATTCACGAATCTATTAAGCATAGCGAACGCGAAATGAAGCGTTTAGATGAGGTATCTAACATGCAAGGAGTTTCCTCTACTTCGGTTATAAAAATGGGTAATCCGTTTCATCATATTTTTAGTGTGGTGGACGAAATGGGCATCGACTTTATTATCATGGGTACCAAAGGAGCCAGCGGATTAAGCGAAATTTTGATAGGCAGCAATACTGAAAAAGTAGTTCGTAAGGCCAAATGCCCGGTGCTATCCATTAAAGATGCACTTAAAGAAAACGACTTTGACCAAATTGTGTATGCTACCAACTTTGGCGAAAATGAAGATGGCGTAGTGGCAGCAGTTAAAGAGTTGCAAGCTGTTTTTGACTCAAAAGTACGCTTGGTTTGGATTAATACACCCAACGATTTTAAATCGGATGCTACTACCCGGCCTTTGCTCGATAAATTTGCCAAAGAACACGGCATTAAAAACTGTACTACCCATGTGTACAGCGATATAATTGCCGAAGATGGTATACGTAATTTTGCCGAATATATGGGCGCTCAGCTTATTGTTATGGGTACCAATTCGTACACCGGTTTAAGCAGGCTAATACGGGGTAGCATTGCCGAAGATATGATTAACCATGCCGAACGCCCCGTACTTACCGTTTCGATGAAAGAATAGATGAGCAAAAAAAAGAACTGGAAAAACCGGGAAGGAGTGGTGTACTCCACCGGTAACGATTTTGATTATAGCTACCAAGAGGACGAAGAACCCGAAACGCTGCCTCCCGCGCAACAACAACTGTATGTAGAACTCGACAAAAAAGCCCGGGGAGGCAAGCAAGTAACCCTTATTACCGGTTTTGTAGGCACTGAGGACGACCTCAAGCAATTGGGTAAAGCCCTAAAATCGAAGTGTGGCGTAGGTGGTTCGGCCAAACATGCTGAAATTTTGGTGCAGGGCGACCACCGCAGCAAAATTATTGACCTATTAACCCAAATGGGCTACCAAGCTAAAAAGCGTGGTGGGTGATTTTTTTTGGGATGCTCTTTCTCATGGCTCAGCTGTGGCTGAATGGTTCGGGGTACAAGTGTTTCTTTCCAATAATTCGAGGTACAAATAAGGTGCAAATTCCACCAATTATGTGTATGGCATTACAACTTACAGTAAAATCTGGTTGAGTTAAAAGGCCTGTTAAGCATTTTCAAGGTGGTTTTTCCTTGTGTGTTAAGAATTGCCTCAAGTAATTACTTTTAATACAAAAAGTAACTTATATTGATTGTCAAGTAGTTACGAATTTTGGGTACAAATAGGGTACAAATAGGGTGCAAATAAACAAAAAATAAACATTTATTAAACATTTATTACGTTTGTGCTAATTAATATATTTTTTAACCCAGAATTGTCATTAGAAAAAAATTCTAATGGCCGTCATTAGAGATTCGTTGTTGTAAATAATTGATAATTAATTCATTATGCTTGATTTTTTGGCGCAAAATCATCAATATTGGGTGTACTTTTTTCTTACACGCCAATGGACTTGAAATTAGCCTTTACCGACAAGGAGATCACGCCCTGGAGTGGGATGGTTTTCATGAAAAAATTGCTGGATAAGACCGGAATTCTCACTAAGCTGGTTGCTTGCGATCTACCCCAGCAGGGGTCAAACCGAGGGTACGACCCTATTCAATTAATTACAAGTTTTATGGTCAGTGTATGGTGTGGTGCAAACAGATTCGAGCATTTGGAGGTGAGCCGTTTTGATGATGTTTTGCGCAGGATATTTGGCTTCAGGAAAA
>JALWRJ010000308.1 GCA_026994125.1 Cyclobacteriaceae bacterium
TACTCAACATACAAGGTCAGCCTGTGTTGGAACGCGAATATATCGGCCGTATAGGGCTAAACAAGATAACACTGGATGTACGAGACTACGCCCCCTCCAATTATTTAGTTGAAGTTACCCCCCAAAACAGTTCGCCCCAGCGTTTTAGAATTAGTGTAGTAAGGTAATCTTTTAGGATAGACAATTACCCCATTCATGACACCCTCCTAGTCCCGTAGGGACTAAAAATGGCTAGCAATTATAGGAACCACACCCCATGTGCCGTCAGGTACATTACCTGCGTTCAAGTTAGTTGCTCAACCTCTGAGAACGCAATTAGTTTCCTTTTGGCCAACTACAGGCGGTTCGAGGATCTGTAATGATTAAAAAAACGGCCAAGCCCTCTAATTTTAATACCCACCTAGTCCCGTAGGGACTAAAAATGGCTAGCAATTATAGGAACCACACCCCATGTGCCGTCAGGTACATTACCTGTATTCAGGTTAGCATTTTGCTTTTGCAGGCCATACCTAAGAACACAAATTAACAGTTGTAGCACAATACGTGTTTTAAAGATATTGTTACAACCCTAACCAGGCCTTGCGCAGGGCAAGTTGTTCAGCCGTAGCCTCGGGCATTAAGCTAAGGTTAAATGGCACAGGCCGCAATACCTTAAAAACATTGGCTTCCAAATCAACCTCTGTTTGTTCTCCCTTCCCATTTTTACGAAGCACTGTTACCACATAGGGTTTTCCCTCCTCCATCGAATAAAGAACATCTTCTACAAAAGTTTGCAGATCTGACCCAAGCTTAGGGAATTCCTTTCCGTTAATTTTAGCAATAACATCATTATCTTTTAATCCCAGCGCCTTACCAAAAGCATCCAACATTTCTTCGTCTTTTACAAAAATAGTTCCCTCCTCAAAATTAACACCCAAAGATTGCTGTGTTAGCCCCATAGAAAAATCAAGCACCGAATCCATACGCACATACCGTACCCCTACTTTGGCAAAATAATCTTTATAAGGCAAAGGGGTTGGCCCGCCAACATAGGTATGTAAAAAATCACCTACCTCCGGGTAGGTCAACCCGGTTATTACATCAAAAAGCTCTTCATCTTTAAACGATTTATCCTTTCCATAGCGTTTAGCCAAATCCGCCATCATTTGTTGCACTCCATAGTTACCTCCCGAGAGTTCGCGCAAGGTAATATCGAGGCACATGCCTATCAGTGCCCCTTTCATATACACGTTATAGTATTGGTCTTCGTAGGTACCTAACGCACCCAGGCTAATATCGGTAAAGGCCACCGTATCGATAAACTGACTAGATACCATCAACTTTTCCTGCAACATGCCCAGGTAAGTTTCTACATCAATCAGCTTTCCTTTTATTTGCGCATTACCCGCAAAATACTCTGTCATGCCTTCGTATAACCACAAATGCCTCGACATCTTAGGGTTGGTAAAATCAAAATCACCTATTTCTTCGGAATGAATAGTAAGCGGAGTTACAATATGAAAAAATTCATGGGCGGCAAAATCGCGTAATTGCTGTTCCATTTGCTCAATAGTTTCTTCGGGCATGTAATAAAACGAAGAATACGAATGTTCTAAGGCACCATACGACATCACCGGTTCATCGGTAAAATAAAATATAAAGGCATACTTAGCTACCGGCAACTTACCACCCAGGTAATCTTTTTGCGCCATAAGTACCTCATCGATGGTACCTGCTATTTGTTGTGCATTAACTTTAGCATTGGGCGAATATACCCCTACCAGCACTTGGGTGCCCGCCACATCAATAGTAGCCGTATCGGCCGGGCTATACATTATAGGCGAATCCACCAATGCATCATAGCTTGGAGTGCTGTACACATCGTAGGCATCGGTAGTTGCAAACCGCAAGCCATCCATCATAAAATCAGCCGCAATACGGTGGTTTATTTTATCAGGAATGAGCCCGGTAGAGCCATACAAGGATGCCGGTTTCATTACGGTAACTTCATACTTTTGCTTTCGCATGCCTTCGAAATAGCCGAAAAATCCTGATGCGTTTAAAATAAAATTTTTACCAGGTTCGATATTGGTACCGGCCGGCTGGAATATGTCAGGACCAGGAATACTTGAATGGTAGGTATCTTCAATACGATACGATATTCTTACCAATTTAGTTGCTTTTTTGATAAGCCATCCATTAGTGCCTACCTCCACTACTTCTAATAAGTTGCCTTTTTTGTCAAAAGCTTTAAAATCAGCTAAAAAACGACCATAGTCTTCTATAGCATAGGTGCCAGGAATCATTTTGGGCAGGTAAAAAGTAATTTCCTTCGATTTAATGGCCGGAGTTTCCAAGGACACAAACACCTGGTGCTCTATAGCATGTGCCAAATCGATGGTATAATGATAAGTAGCCCCACCTGCCGCCACCGCATAGGCGGCCACCCTTGCCCATACTATTACGGCAAGCATCGCTTTATAAACATATTTCATACTTATTAAATTAGAACGTATTTAGTCTTCAATAACTTCAATTTCAACCCTCACATTGTATTTAGCCTTAGGCGAGTGCTTATCGTAAAGCATTTTTTTACCGCCCCAACCCTTGGCCTCAAACCTATCGGGCGAAATGCCTTTGCTCTGCAGGTATCGGCCTACAATTTTTGCCCGCTCTTCCGATAAACGTACCGCAGTGCCTTCCAACTCGCGGTGGTCGCCATTTATATTAAAAAAATCAACATCATCGGAATCTTTCAGGGCAATTATTTTACCGGCCGATTTCCCGTTGGTGTGGCCATGGATTTTAATTTTAATGGTTGGGTTATTTTGTAAGAGCGATACCACCTGGTCTAATTCATACTTCGATTTCTCCATCATAATGGCTGCATCTTTGTAAAAAAACACCTGGTAAAGGGTTACTATATCACCTTTGCGGATAGGTGTCATCTCAAAAGATACAAACGT
This sequence comes from Cyclobacteriaceae bacterium, assembly GCA_026994125.1. GTDB lineage: Bacteria > Bacteroidota > Bacteroidia > Cytophagales > Cyclobacteriaceae > JAKISE01. The sequence continues at coordinate 2,946 of JALWRJ010000308.1, forward strand.
AGTATCGCCCAGGTTATCTAAAAATATACTCATGGGGTCAATTACCGGTTCGTAATATTTAAAATCGAACGACTGCTTTTGCCAACCTACATCGTTTGATTGCACCTGAATTAGCTTAGAGGCACTATTGGGTTCTTTGAGCGGAAACGAACTGCCCGAGGTGGCCGTAGCCATTTGACGGTTATGAGCCAGGTCAATTACTTTAAATTCAATTTCAATGGGCTTACCACTGCGTGCATCAAAGGCATCGATATTTAAGTAGGTCATACCCTGGTGCGAAATGGGCACTTCGGCCTTTGCTGTATCTTCGGTTACCGGCTGTGCAACAACCTTTTCAATTTTAACCGAATCTTTCTTTATCATTCCATCTTCATTGGGGGTATCTACAGGGCTGTTTTCTACGGGTTCTTTTTTTGTATCATCCTCGGTGTTGTTGGCTACAGCCGGGGCGCCCTCCGGATGGTAGGAATATACCCAGGCCTTGGGTTCGCTGGTACGCTCCCGTTCCGAGACTAACGCAGCTACAGCTTCCGGCTTAGTGCTGTAGTTTTTTGAGTAAACAATGATTAAATTTTTAGCAACCGAAAACCCCATATCGGCTCCCACACCTTTATCGTTTAGGAACGATACATACTTTTTAGCGTAGTTAACAGCCGAAGGCGAATAAGCAGCCACAACCATATAATATCCTGGGGCTAACTCATGGGTAGGCTCCTGCACACTTGCAGCGCTTGCGATACTTGCCAATAGCAAGCATACAAATAACATTTGTTTCATGATGGATGGTAAATTGGTTGCACAAATAAACAAAATATTTATAATATAGTTTCGTTTTAAAGGCTTAAATGCCCTTTTTAAAGCTATTAACTAAAAAAAAGCCAAAAAGCAGTTGCTTTTTGGCTTTAAAACAAGAAAAACAGTTACCTTATCAGGCAGCGCTTTCGGCCTTTTTGGTATTGAGCGAAAGCACCTCATTTACAATTACTTCTGTAATGTAACGAGTTTGATTATCCTTATCATTGTACGAGCGGTGAACTAATTTACCCCCCACGGCTATGCGGTGCCCTTTGTCTAAATAATTATTGATAAACTCTGCTGTTTTACCCCAGGCAACCAGGCGATGCCATTGCGTTTCATCAACTTTTTGGCCTTGTTGGTTGGTGTAACTTTCGCTCGTGGCTAGTGTAAAACTTACCATTTTTTTACCCGATTCAAAAGTTTTTAATTCGGGGGCTGCGCCTAGGTTTCCAATTAACTGTACATGATTTGCTAAATTTTTCATAACGTTTTTTGTTTAAGTGAATGAAAATATTTCTCCAAAGGTGGCAGAAAGTTTTTGCCCTACTCGTATGATAAGTGTTTGTATCTATGTATATTCGTTTGTAAATGTTTGTAAACGAATAATAGGCCTATAATGGAAAATAAAGCATGTTTAGAATGTGGGGAGCCCATCAAAGGAAGAGCCGATAAAAAATTTTGTTCAGATTTATGCCGCAATGCGTATAATAATGCTCGCAGCAGAGACAAGAATAACCTGATGCGAAAAGTAAATGGCATACTCCGCAAAAACAGAAGTATTTTAGAAGCCAACAACCCCCATGGCAAAAGTAAAATTAGCAAAGCAAAGTTGCTTAAAGAAGGGTTCGATTTTAGTTATTATACCAATACCTATACAACCAAAACCGGCAAGCAATATTTTTTTTGTTACGAGCAGGGGTACCTGCCCATCGAAAATGAGTATTTGGCGTTGGTCATTAAAAAAGAGTATATCGACTAAAAGGGAGTTCCTAAATTTCTCCTGTGCTACTTATAAATAAGGTGTTATAAAGTCTGGTACCACTTCGCTTGGTATTACGCTCGTTCATTCCGATTGCCATATGTAATATTGCCCGCTTTTGCAGCTTTACAAAATTTAGCTGTAGAGGTACCCGGTACCGAAATTGAATAGTTTACCAATTCAGTGTACAATTTATTGAGATTAGCTCCGTTGCTGTTTGGCAATAA
>JALWRJ010000309.1 GCA_026994125.1 Cyclobacteriaceae bacterium
CTTTAATCCCTAAATTTGAAGTTAACAAACTGATAGTAAATAAGCAAGACGTTTTTCAGCAAGCCCTAAATACATTTGCATTGGGCATACTATTTAATTGATATAACCTATTTTTGGCGCTTTATTAATATTGAACTTTGCTTAGCAATAATTTCCTGTTTGTATCGTTACCCCGAATGATGCGATTTTTTATCCTATTCCTCCTTTTGCTTCCATTTGCCGGCTTTACCCAGGTAAACGATGGTGGCAATGACGAACTATTTACTATTTCGACCCCCGTAACCATTGATTTGGGTAAGGAGGAAGAGGTATATGAAAAGAAAAAAAAGAAGCCCAAAAAAAATGTGTACTATGGTATAAAAACAAAAAAATCGTTTGCCCGCAAAGGCGTTGGTAAGGGGGCTACCCTGGAGCTTTTCAATGTGCTTAAAACACCCCTAAAACCCGATGCCTATGTGCGCGATATTTATTATTACGATTACGAACGCAAGCAAATTCGAAAAACCCGGAAATACGACCCCCGAAAAGGCCCTTTGCTGCATGGCCCCTACAAAAAAATGGTTGGTGAGGTAGCCGTAGAAGAGGGTATTTTTTACATTGGCACCAAGCATGGCCGGTGGATTAGAAAAGATAAAAACGATATTTTAATCGATAAAGAAAAATATTACAAAGGCTGGCCAAAAGAATCGCGTGTGCGCTATTACGATAAAGAACGCACCCGTATAAAAGAAATTATCCCTGTGGAATACGGCCAAAAAGAAGGATACTACTACTTTTTTTCACCCTCGGGAGCCATTGCGGTGCAGGGCGAATTTAAATACGACCAAAAAGTGGGTAAATGGTCATCGTTTTACACTAACCGCAGAGGCCGAAAAATGCGTGAAATTCAATACCGTAAAGACCCCTTTGACGACAAGTTTCAGCCTTATATTTTGCGCGAATGGAACTCCAAAGGGAAACAAATATACGATTACGAAAAAGATAAAAAGCGTCCTCAATAAAAGGCGTCTTCAAAATGAGTAATCTTAGGAGTTGCACCTACTAACTCCACGGCTACTATATCAAACCTAATGGGGCCTTGCCAATGGTTCTCCAACAGGTATTGTTCGGCTCCTTCCATAATTTTAGCAGCCTTAGCCTCCGAAACAAAACTTTCGGGGTGGCCGAATTTAGTTGAACTGCGGGCTTTTACCTCTACAAATACCAGTAAATTGCCCTGCCGGCAAATAATATCTATTTCGGCTTTTCCTGCCCGGTAGTTTTGCTCAATTACCTTATAACCATGTTGGGTAAGGTAGTTAGCTGCCAATTGCTCCCCTAAGTTTCCTTTTTCTTGTTGAATGGCCATCTCGAAATCGTTTGCAACACAAATTAATGATTAGATTCTTCATTATCAGTAAACAATCCTCTTTTTTTGTGCTATGCAACATCAAAACCCAACGCAAACCAAGGCCTGGAAAAAGCTGGAAGCTCATTTTAAAGCGCAGGCTCACCAGCCTTTGCGTACATTATTTAATGACCCCCACCGGTTTAAAAATTTTAGTGTTGGGTGGCAGGATATGCTAGTTGATTATTCTAAAAACCGCATCTCCGAAACCACCTTGCAACTATTGGTACAGTTAGCCCGGGAATGTAATTTGCCACAAGCCATCGAAAACATGTTTAGTGGCAAAAAAATAAATACCACCGAAAACCGTGCGGTACTGCATACCGCTTTGCGTAACCCCGGCCAGGCGCCCATTCGGGTGGATGGCAACGATGTAATGCCCGCTATAAAGGAGGTATTGACCAAGATGAAATCCTTTGCCCAGGCAGTACATTCGGGGCAATTTAAAGGCTATACCGGCAAAAAGATTGATACCATTGTAAATATTGGCATTGGGGGTTCCGACCTGGGGCCGGTAATGGTAACGGAAGCACTCAAACCTTACGTTATGGCTGGCATAACTACCCATTTTGTGTCTAATGTAGATGGCACCCATATAGTAGAAACTTTGAAGCAGGCCAACCCGGAAACCACCTTGTTCTTGGTGGCCTCCAAAACTTTTACCACGCAGGAAACCATGACCAACGCCCATACCGCAAGGGAATGGGTGCTTAGCCACCATAAAAATAACGAGGCCATAGCTCACCATTTTGTGGCCTTATCTACCAATACACAAGCTGTAACGCAGTTTGGGATTAACCCCGATAATATGTTTGAGTTTTGGGATTGGGTAGGCGGCCGCTATTCGCTTTGGTCGGCTATTGGGTTATCTATTGTGCTAACCATTGGCTACCCGCATTTTGAGGAGCTATTGGACGGTGCCTACCAAATGGACACCCATTTTAGAACAGCTCCGTTGGCCCAAAACATACCGGTGCTGATGGCGCTTATTGGTATTTGGCACACCAATTTTTATGGATATGCCACCGAAGCCATCTTGCCTTACGACCAATATATGCACCGCTTTGCCGCTTATTTTCAGCAAGGCAATATGGAAAGCAATGGCAAATCGGTAGATTTGGCCGGGCAGCCGGTAACCTATAGCACCGGGCCCGTAATTTGGGGCGAACCAGGCACCAACGGCCAACATGCTTTTTACCAGCTTATCCACCAGGGCACCCAGGTGGTTCCTTGCGATTTTATTGCCCCGGCCATAAGCCATAATCCGGTAAGTGATCATCACCCCAAGCTGCTGGCCAATTTTTTTGCGCAAACCGAAGCCTTAATGAATGGTAAATCGAGGGCCGAAGTAGAAGAAGAACTTCGTAAGGATGGCTTGAGCCCTGCAGAAATAAGCCGGCTGGCGCCCTATAAAGTTTTTGAAGGCAACAGACCTACCAATTCTATTTTAGTAAAAAAAATAACCCCGGCCACTTTGGGCAGCTTAATAGCCATGTACGAACATAAAATTTTTGTACAAGGCGTAATCTGGAACATCAACAGTTTTGACCAATGGGGCGTAGAATTAGGCAAAAAACTGGCCGGAGCCATTTTGCCCGAATTGCTAACCAACAAGGAAATTACATCGCACGATAGCTCTACCAATGGGTTAATCAACCAATATAAAGCTTTTATTAATGAATAAACCAGGTCTTTACCCACTAAAATTTAACCCTGTTTTAAAAGATAAAATTTGGGGTGGACAAAAATTAAAATCGGTTTTACACAAACCGGCCAAGAGCAACCATTGTGGCGAATCGTGGGAAATATCGGGTGTACCGGGCGATGTTTCGGTGGTGGCATCCGGACCCTTGGCGGGCACTCCGCTCACCCAACTAATTAAAACCTACAAAGAAGCCCTGGTAGGCGAATCGGTTTACCGCAAGTTTGGTGCTAACTTTCCGCTGCTTATTAAATTTATTGATGCCAACCAGGACTTATCCATTCAAGTGCATCCCAATGATGCCCTGGCCGCCAAAAGGCATAACTCGTTTGGCAAAACCGAAATGTGGTATGTGGTGGATGCCGATAAAGGAGCCAGCTTAATTTCGGGCTTTTGTAAACCCACCCACAAAGAGGAGTATTTAAGCCATTTTAACTCGGGCAAACTTATGGATTTACTTAATCGGGAACCTGTGCAAAAAGACGATGTGTTTTTTTTACCCGCTGGCCGGGTGCATACCATTGGCAAGGGTTTGTTAATTGCCGAAATACAGCAAACTTCGGACATAACCTACCGCATTTACGATTTCGACCGTGTAGATGCGCAAGGAAATAGCCGTGAGTTGCACGTGGAAGAAGCGTTAGATGCCATTGACTTTAGCTACAACCCACCCTATAAAACAACATATAACCGTAACCTGCCCGAAGTACAATTGCAAACCTGCCAATATTTTACCACCAACCGTTTGGTAGTTACACATCAGCTTGTGCGTACGTATAGCACATGCCCATCGTTTGTGGTACTTATGTGTTTGCATGGCAATGGCAGCTTGCACTGGCAGGGTGGTCAGGTGCCCTATAAAACAGGCGACACCTTGCTAGTGCCGGCACAACTAGAGCAAATTAAACTACAACCCGAAAAGCCCAGCCAATGGTTAGAGGTATATGTACCCTAAGTTTACCATTTAATTAGGATTTATACCAAAAAGCAATTAAGGAAAAAGATGGTTACCCAAGCTAAATAAAAACAAGAAGATGTAATATTGTTAAATAAAATACCGGCAATAGTATACACACAAGGCTGTACTACTACATTTTATAAAATTGTTGTAAACCAAGCCACCACGTAACCAATGTAAACAACCACATGAAACAACTAATAGCCATATTGTTCGTTTTGCTTCCTGTTTGGGGAGTTAGCCAGGTAACCTGGGGAGCCAAAGGAGGCTTAAATATTACCACGCTGGGAGGATTTGATTCGGGAAACAGCCCTCAATTGCGCCTACACAGTGGCCTTTATTACCAACAGCGCCTGGAACAACAATATGGTTTGGCCATAGAGTTACAGTATTCTATTCAAGGTGCACGTGCAGCCAATATAAGCCGCAGGTATTTAGCGTACCATTATGTAAACCTGCCGGTAATGCTTAAAATTTACAATATAAACAATGCTTATCTGGAAATAGGACCACAATTTGGTTATCTACTTTTTGCTAAGTTTTACGATGATGGTTTTACCCAATCGGTTACCCCAGAGGTAAAAAGGTTCGACTTTACCGGAGTACTGGGAGGAGGTAAAGAAACCGGCTTTGGCAATGTTGGTGCTCGCTTTGGGTTTGGCTTTACCAATACTTCGGGTGCTTCGGTAGGCAATTCCATTGTTTTCAGAAACATTTTTCTACAGTTGTACGTTGGCTTTACTATAGGTCAACTCAACTAACAACATCATGAACACACTTGGAAACATCCTATGGGTTATCCTGGGAGGATTTATTACCTTTTTAATGTATTTATTTGGCAGCTTAGTGCTAATGGTTACCATTGTGGGTATTCCATTTGGCATACAAACCTTAAAAATGGCCGGGCTTGCCTTGCTTCCATTTGGTAAGGAAGCCGTACCCGGGCAACGCTCATCAGGCTGTTTGTTTATTTTAATGAACGTACTTTGGATATTGTTTGCCGGTATTGAGTTGGCCATTACTCACTTGGTATTGGCCTTTTTGTTGGCAATTACCATTATTGGCATTCCGTTTGCACAGCAGCATTTAAAACTAGCTTTTGTTGCCTTTATGCCCTTTGGCATGGATATTCGAACTAAAATCTAAGACTTTGGCCAAAGATACCTCCTTGTATTTTGTTGCTGTGGTACCCAACGAACCATTACAAACTAAGCTTATGAACCTCAAGCTCCGGGTGTTTAAAACCACCGGAAGCAAAGCTGCCCTTCGGTCTCCACCTCATATAACATTGCACATGCCTTTTAAGTGGCCTGTTAAAAAAGAAGCCCTGCTAAAAAACAGCCTGGCTACCTTATGCAAAAAAATGCAACCTTTTAACATTTGCTTGCAAGGGTTTGGTTGTTTTGAACCTCGTGTGGTTTATGTTAACGTGCCTTTAACGCCCGGTTTAAAACAACTAAAACAAAACATAACCCGGCTGGCCAAAGCAACCTGGAAACTAGACAGCCCCAAAGATATGCGAGGGTTTACCCCACATATTACTATTGGGTTCCGCGATTTAAAAAAAACTGATTTTTATGCCTTATGGGAACAACTTAAAGATGAAAAATACCACGCTAATATGCGGGTAAATGCTTTGGCTTTGCTAAAACATGATGGGCATCGCTGGCGGGTTGAAAGCAGTTTTTCGTTTGGCCCGGAAAACACCGGTAATCCTGTAGGCTTATAGGCCGGCCGCTCCAAATGGTACCGGCAAGTTACTTTGCAATTTGCTTAGAGCTAAGTGTTTTGCGCTGGCCAGTATTGAACCTGCTTTATGCAATTTAAACTAAATACAAGTCTATAATTTCATAAATTACAAACAAGATATAAAGCATTATAAGCACATAGCCCAATTTTTTATTAAGTACCCATTTTTGATACATCAGGGCAAAAAGAATAAGTAAAATGGAACCCAACAGCAGCCCAACTGCAACCACTAATCCATCTTTATTAGTGGTAATATCGTGCTTGTAAATAATTGATTTTAAGAACCAGGGCAGACCAAGGCCCACAAAAATATCGAAGATGTTAGAACCCACAGCGTTGCTTACTGCCATGCCTCCCCGGCCTTGCTTGGCCACAATGGCCGAAGAAACTATATCGGGGACAGAGGTGCCTATACCGAGCACAATAAGTGCAATAACTATTTCAGGAATCCCTAAAATAGCTGATACTTTTATAGCGCTTTCAACCAGTACCCAACAGGTAGCCGCAATTAAACCAATCGATATAAAAAAGACCAAAATATAGCGCTCGGCCCGGGGAATAATCATTTTAATGACCCAATCAACCGGCATAAGCAACGATTTCCATTTGTAGGAGGTTCCTTCTGTTTCGTACACAGGATCCAGGTCTTTTTCTTCGTAATTAAACCATTTTTTCCAATTAACTACGGCATATACATACATTACGTACATTAAAATAAACGAGGCTGCTTCGTAAATAGTAACGGTTCCATTTTCTAACACAATGTAAAAAGCAATAATAGAAATGGCATAAAACAGCAAATCGCGTATAACCGGCTGCCATGAAATAGTAGCCTTTTTTACAATGCCGGCCACCCCTACAATGGCCAGTAAGTTAAAGATGGCGGAGCCCACAATGGTACCCACCCCAATATCTTCGTGCTCGCCCGGATGAAACAAGGCTACTAACGAAACAAATATTTCGGGTGCACTGGAGCCGGCCGCCATTAGGGTAGCCCCGGCCATATCGTGCGATAAATTTAAAAGTTTTGAAATACGATCTAACGAAGGAACAAAATACTTATCTCCAATTTCGGCCAACACATAAAACGATAAAAATAACAACACAGAATACCCAACGAGCGCCATAGAATAGATGATTAAGGGGCATAAATATAGTATTATAAATGTAATTTATTTATATATAGGCACATACTATTTTGGAGTAGCTTTTATTAAAAGAAGTATTACCTAAAAAACTACTCTAACGCTTTAACCGATTGCATTACTTTTTCCTTTAGCTGCGCTTTATAATTTGCCAAATTTAAGGCTACCTCTTCGCTAAACGTACCAATTATTTCGGCTGCCAAAATGCCGGCATTTTTGGCTCCGTTTAATGCCACGGTAGCCACCGGAATGCCGCCCGGCATTTGCAAAATAGACAGGATAGAATCCCAACCATCAATAGAGTTGCTCGACTTAACGGGCACCCCAATTACCGGCAAAGTTGTGAGCGAGGCCACCATACCCGGCAGGTGGGCGGCTCCTCCGGCTCCGGCAATAATGGCTTTTAAACCTTTGTTTCGAGCTTGTTCGGCATACGACACCATACGGTGTGGGGTTCTATGAGCCGAAACAATGGTTAGTTCGTAGGGCACGCCCAAGGTGTTAAGTATTTCGGCTGCTTCTTTCATAACCGGCATATCCGATTGACTGCCCATGATAATTCCTACCTGTGGTGTGCTCATGCTTTTACTTTTAAAGTGTGTTTCACAAAATTAACTTTTCTTTTGAGTTCTTCAATGCCCATACTTGTAATGGTAACATGCCCCATTTTACGGAATGGTCTTGTTTCGGCCTTGCCGTACAAATGTACATGCACACCTTCCTCGGCCATTACTTCTTTCAGGCCTTCGTACACAGCCTTACCCGTAAAACCGGGTTCACCCAGCAAATTAACCATAGCCGAGGGTGTAAGGGCCTGGGTAGCTCCCAACGGTAGGCCGAGTACGGCTCGCAAATGTTGTTCGTACTGCGAAGTAATATTGGCCTCAATAGTTTGATGCCCACTGTTGTGTGGTCGCGGAGCTACCTCATTTACCAACACATCGCCTGCCGAAGTAACAAACATTTCTACGGCCAATAAGCCTGTCATTTGCAGTTTTTCAATAATGTTTTTAGCTAAATCATCGGCTTGGGCAGCTATGTTTTGGCTAATAGAAGCGGGTGAAAATAAGTACTCTACCAAATTATGTTCAGGGTGAAAAACAAGTTCCACAGCCGGAAACGTGCTAATATCGCCTTGTGAGTTACGAGCCACCAACACGGCAATTTCTTTTTCAAATGGAATCAGGTCTTCTACAATACCGGCCGCATCAAAGGCCTTTTCCAGGTCTTTGGCCGTTCGCATTACCTGTACCCCTCGCCCATCATAACCCTCTTGCGCAAGTTTATTTACAAAAGGCAGCTTTGTATGTAAGGCCTTTACATCTTGTTTGTTTTTAACCAGGGTAAAAGGAGCCGTTGGAATGCCATGCAATTGGTAAAACTGCTTTTGCTTTGCCTTATCTTTAATTAATTCAATAACAGCAGGCTGGGGATATACCTTTACTCCTTTTTTTTCGAGTTCCACCAAGGCATCCGTATTCACATTTTCAATTTCGATAGTAAGCACATCGCAGTGTTGGCCAAAGTGCAGCACATCCAAATAATTAGTTAAATCACCTTGAGTAAACGAAGCAACAAAAGGCCGAATGGGAGCTGCTGCGGCCGGGTCGATAGCTTTAAAATGGATGCCATAATCAGAACCTGCCTTTACCAGCATACGGCCAAGTTGGCCTCCTCCTAAAATACCTAATGTAAGTGTATGTAGGTTGTTTATCAAGGTTGTTTTTTTTCAAATATAAAACCAATCATTCATCTTATAAACAGTTTGCTTACTGCTTTCGAACCCACACCTTGGGTTGTTGCCTGGCATAGGGCGCAGTAGCTTCGGGCAACCTGGCTTGTAATTGCGGCCAAATGCCTTGCAGGTCAATAATAACATCTGGGTTTGCTCTTTGCAACTGGTTATGGATAAAAACAAGATTATCGTAGTAATCTAACGCCCTAAACATAGGCTTCGATAAACCCCAATCGTAAAAAGGGCCTGCCAATAAGGCATTTTTATATACATTTTTAGCATCCCCTAGTACCATTACCCGTTTGTTAGCCACCAAAGCCTCCAGGCTTTTAAGCTCATCCGGCACCGGTGCAGCAGAAAGCCGGGTAGCGGGTGTGGTAGTAAGTGCCCATAGATAAATAACAGGAACAACAAACAGTACAAAACTAAGTACCACGCCTGGCACAGGTCGTACAAAAAGATTGATAAAATGCACCGTAAAAAAACTAAACACCGGTATAAAAATAACCAGTGTATAAGGCGTAAGAGGTTGGGCAAGCAACAATAGTAATAGCATGGCAAGCCCTAAAACAATAAACAACTGTGCTAACCTAAATTGGTAATTGGTAAGCCTGCGCTGCCGGCTCATACCTGCCAGCCCCAACACAAAAAACAGCATCGGAAAGCCAACAACCTTAGCTGCATCAAGCCAGGTAACATGAGAATAAAAAGTATCAGAAACTTTAAATAAAACAAAATGATGAACAAAATAGGCAGGGTGGTCACTTATTAACCAATAATAAAACCAAATGCTTAGTAAGGGCACAAAGCCTACCACTACAATTAGAAAATACCTCCGCAGCCTGGTAGATGAAAATAACATTAACAACAACACAGTAAGCGGAACAGCCAGAATAAACGGAAAATAAAACAGTGCGGCAACTCCCATATACAGGGCCATTAAAATAATATGTACATCTTTATTAGCCCTAAACTCTACCTGGCTTAACAGCTTATTTAAACCTAATAAAAACAAGGTTAAGGCCATTAATGGAGGTGATAAGGTAAAAAGAGCAGGGTGCGAACTGGTAAGCAAAACATACACGGTGGCAGGCAAGTAAGTGTTGCGCTCAAAAAGGCGCGATTTAATGGAAAAGTTATTAATGATAATGGCTTGCAGGTAAGTTAGCAACGTACCTAACAGTAACAAGGCTACCACCGAGCGCCCAAACAAATAAGTAATAACCTGATACACCCCGGCCGATAAAGGTGCCAAGCCGTCCCAAATAGCTACATACATGCTACCCGATTGCATGGCTTCGCCAATTACAAACCAATGTGTGGTTTCGGAATAGCTTATAGGGGCAAGCAACACAGGTAGCTTTAACACAAAAGCAATAATAGCCAAGGGCAGTAGCCGAAACGGGTCGTTTAATTTAAAATAGGATAGCAAGTGTTACGAATGTAATTTGCTACAAATGTATTAAATTAACCGCTAGAAAAAGTGAAAGTTGCAAGCGCTAAGGAAATATAAAATGAAAAAAGGAGTGTTATTACGCCCACTAAAGAAAACCGACCAAAAGGCACTTGCCAAGTATGCTAATAATAAAAATTTGCAACGCTACATGCGCGATGCCATGCCTTATCCCTACACACAAAAACAAGCCGAAGAATTTATTAATAACACATTGGCCTCCAGCCCAATTACTACCTTTGCCATTGTACACCAAAACAAATTTGTAGGGGTAGGCGGGCTAAATTTACAAACCGACATATACCGTAAATCCTGCGAAGTGGGCTATTGGATTGGCGAACCTTTTTGGGGCAGGGGCTTTGCTACGCAAGCACTTAAACTACTTACCCATTTTGCTTTTACCAAACTACAGATGGCTCGTGTGTACACCGGAGTATTTGAACCTAACCTGGCTTCCATTAAAGTGCTGCAAAAGTGTGGGTATAAACAAGAAGGCATTTTTGTAAACGCCTTATGTAAAGATGGCAAATTGTACAACGAAATACGATTTGCCCGTACTGTATAGCGTTAGATTGATTACTTTTACACCTATGGAAACCCAACGACAACATAAATTTTCGAGGCAAATTTTAAAAGACCTGGCTGATATATTCCAACGCCATATACAGGATAGTTTTAAAGGCGCATTTGTAACCATTACCGATGTAACTATTAGCCCCGATTTATCCATTGCCAATGTATATGTAAGCGTTTTCCCGGTGGCTCAAAGCGATACTGTAATGCAAATAATTGAGCAACACACCAAACGTATTCGAGGGTTATTGGGTAATGCCATTGGTAAACAAGCCCGTATTGTGCCTGCTTTGCGTTTCTTTTTAGATACCACCGAAGAGCGAGCTGCGCACATGGATAAGCTGCTGGACAACCTGGATATACCCAAAAACGAAGAAGACCCAGAAGATTGAAGTTTGCTTTTACCATAGCGCGCAGGTATTTCTGGTCCAAAGAAAAGAAGAATTTTATTAACATTATTTCGATTATTTCTATGCTTGTGGTGGGCTTTTCTACCATGGCACTTATCATTATTCTATCGGTTTTTAATGGGCTCGAAAACCTGCTGCGCGAACTATATGGCTCGTTTGACCCCGAACTAAAAGTAACTGCCCGGGTGGGCAAATCGTTTGCGTTAGATGCCGACTTTGTACAAAAAATAAATGATATTCCGGGTGTTGACCAAGTGGTTTTTACGATTGAAGACAATGCTTATGTAAAGTATAATAAATCGGAAATGGTGGCCGTAATAAAAGGAGTAAGTGCCAATTACACCCGTGTAAACCATTTAAAAGATAAGATAGTTGAAGGCAAACTAAACTTTTGGAATGGCAACCTGCCTATGGCTGTGGTAGGGCAAGGCATTCAGTTTAGCCTGGGTATTTCTACAGCCGATGATTACAGCACTTTGCAAGTGTACTTTCCTAAAAACCTGCGTAGTAAAAGTTTAACTACCAACAGCTCCATGAATAAAATGAACATTCCGGTAGCCGGTGTATTTGCTATTGAACGTCAATTTGATGAAAAGTATATTTTAGTACCCATCAACTTTGCCGCACAACTTTTTAATTATAAAAACCGGGTTTCGGCTCTGGAAATTAGTGTAGCTAAGGAAAGCCAAACCCCGGAGGTACAGCAAGCTTTACAAAACTACCTGGGCAGTAAATATGTTGTTAAAAATGCCGATCAGCAACACGCTATTATTTTACGAACTGTGCGTATAGAAAAACTATTTGTCTTTATTACGTTTATTTTTATCATTGGGGTTAGCTCCATCAATATCTTTTTTTCCTTATCTATGTTGGCTATTGATAAAAAGAAAGATATTGGCATGCTGTTTTCTATGGGGGCTACTACACGCCAGGTTCGCACTATCTTTTTAGCCGAAGGAGGGATAATTTCGCTTTCCGGGGCACTGGTTGGGTTACTGGTTGGGGTTATTATAATATTGCTGCAACACCATGTGGGCCTGGTGCAAATGGGGCTTCAAACTTCAGTAATTAATTACTATCCGGTAGCTATGCAATGGCAGGATTTTGTGTTTACAGCCGCCAGCATTATTGCTATTACCTTGTTGGCTTCTATACAGCCGGCAATTATGGCCTCGCGTTTTACCGAGGTTGTTAAAAAGTAAAAAATAGGTAGTGGAAGTATAATATCTGTTATTTATGAAAAATTAGCCGTATGCTACGTAAGAAGACCTTCTTATAGCATGCTATGGTTGTGACTTAAAATCGAATTAGATGTAATATTTTATCAAAATATTCGTAAATTTGTGGTAACAGTACCCGAGTTGCATACCATAAGAACTGCACTCGGGTCATTCTTTTTTAAGCTATGCCTACAAAACCTGCAAAAAATGTAGCCGCTCAAATTAGCCTACTCAAAGCTCGTGGAATGGTATTTGAAGATGAAAACCAAGCCGCTCATTATTTAAGTAATATCAGTTATTATAGACTTAAAGGTTATTGGTGGGATATGCAAAGTGATCGAGTTATCCATAGCTTTTATCCAAATACTAAATTTGAAACTGTTGTAAAGAGGTATAATTTTGATAGGCATTTAAGACTAATTTTATTTAATGCTATAGAAAGAATTGAAATTGCCTTACGAACAAAAATGGTATACCACCTATCCTTGACATATGGGGCATACTGGTATAAAGATACAAATTTGTTTTCGGACACAAATAAGCTTTCGGACAATTTAAAAAGTTTGTTTAGGGAATTTAGGTTTAGTAAAGAAATATTCATTAAAGAACATATTAGAAATTACCCGAATGATGACCCGGAATCTTGGAAAATACTTGAAATTGCTTCATTGGGCACCTTGTCTAAATTTTATAAAAACTTAAAACACCAATTGCCAGAAAAATCTATTGTATCTAAAGAAATGGGTCTCAATTTGCATAGCGAATTATCAAGTTGGTTAGAGGCTATATCATTCGTTAGAAATATTGTTGCTCATCACTCAAGGTTATGGAGTCGTAATATGGTAAAAAGGCCTGTTGTTAATTTAATCAACCCAATGGGTAATTGGTTTAACAGCCCATTGCTTCCTGTTCAGAAGAAAAAACCATTTTTAATAATTTCCACCATGCTATATCTTTGCAATATGGTTTTTCCAGGACACCGTATTAAGCAAAAAATCTTAGAATTATTTAACCAAAACCCTGACATCCCCATCTACAAGCTTGGGTTTCTGAATAACTGGAATAAAGAGCCTCTATGGTGTTCATAAACCGGAAGTTCTACCTATTACATTACAAGCCCGTAGCCCATCATATTTTTCTCTGTAAACCTGAATGCGATGTAAAGTTTGCACAGGTTTACCTTTTATTTTTTTTATAAGTAGGTCTTGCTGAAAAACTTATTAGCTCTTCACTATCACAGTCTGTTATCTTTAAATTTAGGGATTAAAATGCAAGCTTTCTAAAGCATATCTGCCAAATAGGAAGGCACTTGGGAATTTTTCAGATAACCCTAAATAGCTAATCTTTAAAAAAAGAATAAGTACTTTATTACTAAAACTCAAGTTATAAGTATGGTCTTGTTGCACAAAAGTTGGCAATATTTCTATTTAAGCAATTCACCAATATCTTCTTTGCTCAGGTTTTTCACAAAGCTGGCATCGGTGGTTATCAGGTCTTTGGCCAGTTTCAGTTTGCGTTTTTGAAGTTCCAATATTTTTTCCTCCACCGTGTTTTTAGTTATAAATTTATACGTAAATACCTGGCGGGTTTGCCCAATCCGGTGAGCCCGGTCAATGGCTTGAGCCTCAACGGCAGGGTTCCACCACGGGTCAAGCAAAAACACATAATCGGCCTTGGTAAGGTTAAGCCCCAAGCCCCCGGCTTTTAGCGATATTAAAAATATTTTAATGTCATCTTCTTTTTGAAAACGATCTACCTGCTCTTGCCGGTTGCGCGTAGTACCATCTAAATAACAATAAGGCAAACCCCGGCTTTCAACTAACTCTTTAACAATGGCCAGGTGTTTCACAAATTGGCTAAAAATTAATATTTTATGCCCTTCGCTTAGGGTGTTGCTAAGCATGTGCACCATGTCGTCCAGCTTACCCGAATCGCCCACATAATCGGGGTTAGCTAGTTTTGGGTGGTTGGCAATTAAGCGTAGTTTGGTTAAGCCCTGCAACAAAACCATTTGCGATTTACCGAGTCCAAATTCATCGATATGCGATAAAATGGAATTACGATACTTGTTTTTGGTTTCTTCGTACATTTCGGCTTGCAGGGTAGTCATAATCGAATAATGAATGTTTTCTACCTTTTCGGGCAGGTCTTTGGCTACCTGAGATTTATGCCTTCGCATAACAAAAGGCTTAATCAGGTTAAACAATTTACTCGTTTTTTCATCATTATTTTGCTTTTCGATGGGCACCTGAAACTGCTTTTTAAAGAAGCTCTGCTGGCCCAACAAACCGGGGTTTATAAAGCTCATTTGCGACCACAAATCCATGGTGCTGTTTTCGATGGGCGTTCCGGTTAAAATAAGCCGGTAGTTGGCTTTAAGCTGACGAACGGCTTTAGATATATTGGAGGCCGGGTTTTTTATAGCTTGCGATTCGTCTAAAATAATATAGTTAAACTTATAGGTAGTAAGCATGTCCAGATCGCGCCTAATAATACCATACGAGGTAATTACTAAATCGTAAGATTGAAACTGCTCCACATTTTTTTCTCGATTAACCCCGGTGTAGTTAAACACTTTTAATGAGGGGGTAAATTTTTTAGCTTCGTTTAACCAGTTGTACACCAGCGAAGTCGGCATAACCAACAACGAAGCCACCTGGGCTCCGGCCTCTTTTTGCGATTGCAACAAGGCCAGGGTTTGCACGGTTTTACCCAACCCCATGTCATCGGCCAGGCAGCCACCCAAATTGTACCGGTTTAAAAACTGCAACCAATCGTAGCCGGCTTTTTGGTAAGGGCGCAGGGTGCCATTAAACTTTTGGGGCAAGGGGTGGTCTTCAATTTTTTTAAAATCTTTTAGTTGCCTAAGCTTTTTATCCATTTCTACCTTAGCGTGCTCCAGTTGTTCGAGCTCATGCACTAAGGCAATATGGTGTTTTTTTAAAATAGGTTTTTCCTCTCCGTTTTTCTCGGCAAAAAAGAATAATTCGGAGTAGTCTTTTAACCAACTGGCAGGTATGATGGCAATTTCGCCATTGGGTAATTTAAGTTCGGTTTTTCCTTTTAACACCATTTTACGCAGGTCGTTAAAGGGTATTTCGTAGTTTCCAAATAAAATAACGGCCTTAATATCAAACCAGTCAATGTTTTCGGTAATATCTACCTTAATAGAAGCCTCGCCTATAAAATACTTTTTATTGCCGGTTTCTTGTTGTATCAGGTTAATTCCGGAGTCGGCCAGCAGGGCTTTGTTGGTTTGTATCCAGTCAAAGGCTTCACCGGCCGGCAGGGTACCCCGGCCGGTTTCTAAGGGTAAACCAGCGGTGGCCAACTGGCTGGTAGCCGTCTGTTCAAACTCAAGGTTTCGTTTTATTCGGTTAAACACATACTGGCCATTGGTATTGATAACCTCCACAATTACCTTGCGTTTGTCGTTAGGTTTTACCCTTAGGCCGTTGTAATTAAACTCAAAACTAAACACAAATTTTTGAGGTTCAGGTTGAGGCGCCTCGGCCTCCCCGGCAAACGATAGTTGCCTTTGCACCTGTGCCAAAGGGGTAAAAGTTAACCGTGCTTCGGGGGTAATTTGCAAGGTGTTTATATCAAAACCTTTGGCATACACATCGAACTGCGCTACTAAAGGAGCTATAAATTTATGGTAATAGGTATCCTCTACCTTTTTAGGAATAAGGATAAATTTTTTGTTTAAAAAGGGTTTAAGCTTGGCTCCGTCCACATTTTTTTCGAACGAGTACACCCGGCCATCCACCACCAACCAGGCGGGTGTTTCGCTTAAAATATAGCCTCCTTTGTACTGAAAATCTACTTTTTGGTCGTGGTACTTTATGGTAGGAAAATAATGGGTATTGTCTTCGTTTTTTCTAAAATGAAACAATACGGTAGCCTTGTCGGGCAATACTTCCAGCTTACGCCAGGCAGGTTCGCCATCGTTACCCATTTCGAATACCTGCTTACCCACCAGCAAGGGTAAAATGGCCGCCCGGGTGTTTTTAAGAAACAAGTTAATTTGTTCTTGCAAGGCTTTGTTTCCCAGTTCAGGGTGGTACACTTTTAAGAAGAAATCTTTGGGTTTAATATGCCCTTGCCCATACTTTTTGGCAATGGCTTCCTGTTGTATGCTATCCATGTAGCGAATCAGTTCAAAATCTTTATCATCCAGCCCGGCCGCAAACTCCGGTGCGTTTAAAGATGAAATATTTTGATGTTGGAGGGTTAGCTTGCCTTTATCATCTACTTTTACCACAAACGATTCAAACAAAAACCCGAGGTACTCATGTTTAAAAATGGAGTAAATTAGTTGAAACTTATCTTGTGCTGAAACCTTCATATGATAAAAAAGACAATCTACAAAGTAATACATTGCGCCTTACTCAAACAAGCCTATTGCCCATAAAAAAGGGCTATGTTTTGTAACACAGCCCTTAATTTTCTGAAGTGGTATAAAACCAGATAAATTTTATGTTAATCTATTTTAAACACTTGTTCATCTACTGTTCCGTTAATTTCAACACTTTGCACTTTTGCTTCCATTTTCATGGGGCCACCCAACGGAATAACGGTAGTATGGGGCAATAATATGCCATCGGTGGCCTGGTAATCTTTAAAGTCTATATTTTGAGCTACTTCGCCTTGTGGAGTTTGCACATATTTAACCTCCCTTACTTTTAGATGGGTTTCGGTATCATAGTACTCGGTGCTACGTGTGCCACTAGGCAGGGTAATTTCTACCACATAGGCATAGGAATCGCCTAGTTTTTCGATACCGGTAAGTTTTAAGGTTACGCCTAGCTTTTCGTACATAAGTTCCGGGAAGATATAGGCCGAAATGGCGGCATCTTTAGTTCGGTTTTCATCGGCCGGCACTTTGTTGCCTTGCTGAAACATTACATAATTTTGACCATCAAAAATTTGCTTGTTAAGCTCCATGGCACCACCCATCGAAATAAGACTGTAGTTTTTATTGGGGCTTTGTTTAATGGATAGCAAGGTGAGTTCCTGGCCTTGAATACTAGCTTTGCTTTCAATTTTAACACTTTTTACTTCGGCCAGTTTTTGGGCACCCCCAATGGCCGCCACGTAATCGGATAGTACCTTTTGGGCAGTTAGCCCGGCAGGTAGTTGAGGGGCATCGCTGGGCGTATATTCGTTTCCATAATTATCAAAATACTTAATTTCACCAAAAGGGGTTAACTTATCCTTTATTTCGGAGGCTTTACCTACTACGGTAAAATAGGCTTTGTCGGGCATAATAAATTTTTGGGCTGTGGCTTTTACATCGGTTATCGAAACGGCCTGTACGTTTTTAAGGTAATTGCTATAATAATTAGCATCTAAGTTGTAGCGGGCGGTGTTAATAGCAAAACGAGCTACCGTTTGGGGGCGCTCTAACGAACGGGCAAAACTACCGGCAATGGAGCTTTTGGCAAGGTTAAGTTCTTCCTCGGTTACCTCTTCGGTACGAATACGGTTAAGCTCTAACACAAACTCATGGAAGGCACTATCGGTTACCTGATTGCGTACACTGGCCGAGGCACTAAATGAGCCCACCAGTTCATCACTCGAAATAGAAGAGTAAGCGCCATAGGTATAGCCTTTATCTTCGCGCAGGTTAGTAAACAAACGAGCCGATGAACCACCACCTAAAATTTGGTTGAGCACCCTGGTTTTAATTACATCGGGGGTGCCGGGTTTTAGTACAATAGGGTAGGTTATATCGATAACCGATTGCACAGCCGATGGCTTATCCACTAAAGCAACAAATGTTTTCTCAGGTGCTTTGGGGGTTTCGTAAGTAGGCGAAGGCACATCGCCTTGATCCCATTT
>JALWRJ010000310.1 GCA_026994125.1 Cyclobacteriaceae bacterium
GGCCAACAATAGAATCCATTTTTTCATAATTCGTACTGGTTAATGAGCTTTAGTTAACTTTTATTTCGTTAAAATGGTTTTAAATTTGTGGAAAAGTAACGCCTATATCAAAAAAATACAAACCATATATTGTTTAAAGTCAATTTAATATTTGTATAATTATATTATAAGGCACTATGTTTGTAATTAATATTTATTACAGGCTAAAATTATCGAGAATGCGCATTTTTACTTATGCTTTGCTATTGTTTATAACGGTTTCATGCTCAACTCATTCTGATACCGCTAATGAGCTTAATGCAGAGATTTTAAACACCAAGAACCAAACGCTTGCACTACACGATTCGCTTATGCAAAAATTGCCTGAGCTTAGAAAAGTTACCTCAGAAGTTAAACAAACATTGAACGATTCAACAGTTTTAATAAAGGGTATAATGTATTACACCCTATTGGATGATTTAACGGCTGCCGATAGTGCCATGTGGGGTTGGATGCATCATTTTGATATAGCCTACCAGGGGGTAAACGACTCGGCAACACTTGTTTATTTTAGAAAAAAACAACAAAATTTACTGGTAGTCGATTCCATGATTACTACTAGTTTGAAGCGGGCGAAAATCCGACTTAGCGATGGTCGTGCTCAATAATAAGTGCAATGGTAGTTTGGCTGGCTTCAGGCACTCTGAATTCGGCTGTTTCGGTTGCAAAAATGGCTTTTTGGGGATCGATAAGGTTTCCTTCTAAGGCTTGTGCTACTTTTTGTTTAAAACTTCCTTCAGTTGATTTCATGGTAGCAAAGATAGTATTGATATCTAAATCTTCTTTCGAAAAAAGAACACATAAGTAATCGGTGCCAAGGTTTTCATCTATTTCAATGGGGGTGTTTTCATCGGGTACATAAAAATAGGCTTCGTTCGAAAAAGCAGCACTGATGCTTGAGGGTGGAAATAGAGGAAATATTTCGTTCGACAAATCGGAGGCAAATACGTACAAAAAACCCGGGCTATGGTTGGTAATTCTTATTTTAAACCGGGTTCCCGATGGGTACGAATTTTTAATTTTATAGTATCCCGGGCTTAGTTGTACCAGTTCCATGTTATCACCATTTACCAGTTCAAGGTCAATACCACCGGCCAGTTGTGTTTCATTGCCTCGCGATGGGATTAAATATAAGCTAAATGCATGACGAACATATTCAATAAAAGTTTGGTAGGGGATCCAAATAAAACCTTCATTACCCCATTCATCACCCACACTATTCATTACTTCAAAAGCACCTCCAAATTTAGAGTCGTCATAGCCTACCACACAGAGTGCTTTCGCAGGTAAGGAAGCATCAAAAGCTTCGCGTGGTTGCCAAAAATCTTTAGCGTAAGCAAATGATTTATCATAATGCATAGCTACTACTACGGGTAGGTTATCAGCCAAAGTGGCTTTAATTGCATGTATTTTTTTTGCAAGCGTTGCATGTACTTCGAATAATCGTGTAAATTCAGAAATTCTATTCGCACTAGCTGCTGTTAAGTACTTGTCGGGCGAATGGGTAATACACCTAACGGGGTATGCTCTGTACCGGGGAGAGCCAAACCGTTTAAGGGCGGTTAATACCTGCGGAATTGAAACGCGTTGCCCACAATGGGCTGTGGAGGCTTTATCGAACGCATAATAATAGGGAAATAAGGGAGAAAAGGAGCTATTATTTAGCTCAGCACTTTTCTTTTGTGTTTGCTGTGCATCAATAATGCTTAATGCTGCATAGCTGGTTGCCCAAGCAGCACTTGTTGGGTATTCAAGTTGGTTAAGCGGCTTGGGTGCATATTGTTTAAGGCTATAATGGGCTGGCAGGTAGTTGGTATTCCCTCTTACCGAAAAAAACTTTTTTTCAATTTTGCTGTACTCAAAATCGCTGATAAGAATGCCTTCATTCTTATTTTGTGCATACCCAACTGAAATGACTAAAAAAATAGGTAGGATGTTTACCATCCTACCTATTTTTTTAAGTAAGTTGTTCAAGTTATCTTGCCACAAATACAAAGTCGCTTCCTGGTTCATTGTCTCCAAATTCTCCTGCATGAGGTTCCATGCGTAAATTTAATAGATAACCTTGTAATTCTTGTAGTGTAAGTATTTTATCTTGTCCGCCATAATCTCTTAAAGCTTGTAAAAATTTACGTGCAAAAGGAGAATGTCCACCGGGTTTTCCATCGGCTACATATTGCTTGCCACCAGAGGTAACATACTTGCGGGTTTTCCAACGGAGTCTGCGTTCTACAAATTCTGATCGGGTAATATCTGAGTACATTTCATCCATCCCACGGCTTCCGGAGCGGGCTACTAAGGGGTCAAATGTGCCTCCAAAACAGGCATCTAAGGTAAGGAAGATATGCTTAGCCGGAATATTGTTGACTACCGTACGCAAGGTAGAATGTGATATGTAGGAAGTTTTACCGGGGTCGTTTAGTTTGCTGTCTTTACCTACTAAATATCCTTCGGTAAATACTTCGTCAAATTGTCCGTGTCCTGCAAAAAAGATGAATAATTGATCGTTGGGTTGGTAGCTTTTTTTAGCGTACTCTCTGAGTTTGGCCATTATTTCCGAAGTGGTGGCATTTAATATTACCTCGGTTTTAAAACCATAATTTTTTTCCAATTCTTCGGCTATGGTTTGGGCGTCTTTTACCGGATTAAACAAGTTGTTCCATTCATCGTATTCATCAATGCCAAAGAGCAAGGCGTAATCGGTACGTTCGCTGGCCAATGGTGATGAGCCTGCCAGTTTAAGCACACGTACATCGGAAGTGGTAATGTCGTCTAAACTGGTGGCTACTACTTTAATTACATTATCTCCGGGTTTTAGGGTAATGTCGCGTTCAATCATTTTGTCATAACCCGTACTGGCAGGTTTAAAGCCCCGGGCTTCGCCAACTAGTTGTTCGTTTACATATAAATCGGCACTTTTTAGTTTACCCTGGCTTTTTATTCCTACTTTAACCGAGTACATGTTTTCGATGAGTGAGGTTTCGTAGGATTGAGGTGTAATCCAGGTAATGGTTGGTGTAATACCTGTTAAATCTAACGAAATGCTGTTACTTTTTTCGCTTACTACTTGGCCAAAACTTACACCGGCCGTTAGCAGCACCAAACATATTGATTTTAAAGCTTTCATGGTTTGTACTAATTTTTTATTTGGTAAAGTTAAACTTAATCTTTAATTAAGTCAACAAAATAGCGTAATTTTTTCTACAAAATATTTGGTTTATCGTTTTAATAGTTTTCCAGATTTGCTTGTAGTTAAGTTTTTGCTCCTTACATTTACTTTATAGCCATAAATACCAGGTGCCAGGGGACTATTATTTGTATCTAACCCGTTCCAGTAAAGCGTATGATAGCCTGCATTTAACTGGGTAGCTTCTATGGTTTTTACAACTTTTCCCAGGGCATTTATAAGTATAATTGTAAGGCTGTAATTTTCCCCTTGAGGTAAACCAATTGAAAAAGTAACCGCATCGGTAAATGGGTTAGGGTAGGGGCTTAGGGTGGTAATGCTTTCCGGCATTATTTGTTCTAATGCGTTTTCGCCATAATACACTTCAAATTCAGTAATTCCTGTATGGCTAAATGAGTAGTTTGAGTTTGTGTGCATATCAATGATTTTGAAATGGGTTTTATCTACCAGGTAAAGCCCCGTAGTTGGGTCTCCAAAATAGCTATTGTCCCATAACAAAGTTTGTGTGCCATCTTTATTGCTCTCACCCTTAAAAGTAAATTTCCACCGTTCCGATGCTTTGGTAGGACGGATGTCTTTTTTAAACGAAGGAACCACAAAATCAGGATGGTTAAAATCCAACAATTTTGTACCTTCAAAGGCCGGAGGGTTTAATAAATCGTAACTATCTTTCAAATCACTTGCATCTGTTTCCATTCCTATGCCACCTATACTTGTGCCTGGATTTTCTGCCAGGCTAAATCTAACTTCCCAACTATCTTCATACAAAGGGTTTGTGTTTCGAGGTTTGCCTGCAATTCTACCCCCCTGGGAGACTCTGGTAGGTATATTAAGGGTAAAACTGTTGTTATTGCAATACACGAAGGCACCTGTACCGGCAGGAATACTAGTTGCACTGGTGTAACTACCATTTGCATAGGTTTGCAAATTATCCACTTCGTTGGTTATGCCCGAAAGAGCTACAATATCTGACCATTTTACGGAATGCAAGAAGGGGTTGCCTATTAAATTCCAACCATTTACCAATGCGATGCTTACGCCTTGCACTACATCTCCTGTTGAGTTTTGAATAGGGGTAAAGTATGTTTCGCCCGCAGGAGAAGTAATGTTGTCCCCAACTGCAGCCAGGGCAAAATACCCTTTGCCTGGTTCCAAACTGGTGGTTCCGGTTGCTTCCTGATAACTGGCTGCAGGGCCACCGGGATAACTAAATATTCGCATTTTGGTATTATCAAAGGAGTCACCATAAATCGTAGAAAATACATTTTCAACCGAACCGTTATCAAACTTAATAGGAGCTGCTATTATTTTATAATTTGAAGTTTTAGTGCCAACACCATAGGTGTTAAAGGGGATGCCGCTGTCAAATCTAAAATTTATAGTAGCTTCATTCCCTTTGGTAGAAAAAGGATTTTTTGCTTTGTCGAGTAATTCAATGTAATATTTAAACCCTACATCTTCATTATTTGTATCAATAAGCTGTTGCAAATTTGCTATAAATTCGCTGCCTGTACCTTTACTAAGTACTATTTTAGTGTAGGTGTCAAAAGGGTCGGAACTCAGTAAGTTTACATTAAGTATTACCGAGTCAATTCCAGAACCTGATTCTAAAATTCCAACCTTTTCATTTGCACTCCCAATAGTAAATGTTCGGTTTAGCGTGGTGCTGGCAGCATCAATGGCAGGTGGAATTCTATCGACAAACAGGGTGCTGGAACTTTCGGTACCAATGGTACTATTGGTGGCAATATCACTTAATTTGGCTGTTATTTTTACAGTTACGCCTTCATCAAAACCGTTTAACGACTCAAAGTCTGCTTTTGGTACGTCAACTAGCTGAATGCCACCGATACTTGCCTGATCAACGGCTACTGGATTTCCAGTGTTTTCAAATCCATTACCCAAATCTGCCATGATTTGAATTTCACCACCAATAAGGGTGTTATCGTTGGCCAGTGGCACACTTACTTGCAAGGCAGTATTGGTTGAATTCCAATAATCAACTGCCGAATTTCCTCCTATGCCTGTGGCTAGCAGGGTGGTAAATGGAGCAGGGGGCGTAAAATCGGGTAATCCCCAAACCAAGAACCGGTTATTAAGTATATCGCCTACATATAGGTTTTCAGCCTTATCCCAATATACGGCATAAGCATCTTGTATGGAACGACCCGACAACCCTCCGGTATTATCTCCATTTGTATCAAAATCGGGTTGACCCAGTACATAATCAGGAACTGCTGACGAACTCGTTGGAACGGTATTGTACACCAAAACACGGTCATTGCTTCTGTCGGCTATTGCAAATTTTCCGGTTCTGGATATCGCTACCGAATAGGGGTAATTGAAACTTGTTGGTCCAATGCCTTCTGTATTTGAGTTCATATCAGGTTGGCCTAATACAATATCGGCACTTGCACCGGAGGTAGTGGGAACCGAATTATAAATTAACACACGATTATTGCCGGCATCCGGGATAATTAATTTTCCATCGCTGGTTATGGCAGGGTAGCCTGGCCTGTCTAGCCTATCGGGCCCTACTCCCGGTTCGAGGGTTGTAAAGTCGGGTTGGCCAATAACCACATCGGCAGAAGCCCCGTTTGTAGTAGGTATTTGGTTAAAAATTAATACTCTATGACCCAATAAATCTGACACCACTAGCTTTTGATCTTCGGTAATTAAAAAGAATGGAGCACTCTGAAATCTATTGGCTGTAGCACCATATTCTGCAGAATTAAAATCATCTTCTCCAATAATTACATTAGCCGGTTGCCCATTTTGGGTAGGTATTGAATTCCATATTAAAATACCTCGATTGTCGGCTATGAGTAAACGTCCATCCTGGGTCATATCAATAGCATAAGCCGAACCATAAATGGTGGAAGCATCGAGCGTAATATTGGTTGTTACAAAATCGGGTTGGCCAATAACTATATCTGCAGGAATATCATTGGCTCCGGGTACCTGATTCCAAATTAGCGCTCTTCTGCTACCTGAAGAAATAAACTTGCCATCTGGTGTAACAAAGGCCTTTCTGGCAAGTGGTGTTTTATTTACATCAAAAAAAGTTTCACTTTCATAAAAATTGTCTTGGCCAATTACATACGAGGCTTCTTTCATATTTCCCAATTCATTCGAAAGGTTGGTAGAAGTAAAGTAAATGTAATATTGTTTTGATATGGGCGCATAGGTAACATCACCGGGTTGGGTAGCTTCAAATTTTACCAGTCCGGGTGCATTAGGTGTTAATATACCACCCGTAAGAGATGCATCACCGCTTAGCAAGGTGTAGGTTAACCCTAAGCCGGAATTGGTCGTTCCATCGAGGGTTAAAGGGCCATTGGAAAAGGGGACATCGGTAGTTGTAATGGTTATGCTTTGGCCCAAAAGTCCTAGCCAACCGGAAACATTATCGTACAAAGCTGTATTGGTGGTTGCAAAAGTGGCTCCTCCGGTGGCATTATTATCGTATATGTTTACAAAATCTACGGTTACTGATGCACCAGAAGGCATGCTTATATTAGATTGGATACCATTAACGATTTCAAATTTATATGTTGATAAGTTTAGCATGCCTGTCTTTAGTACAATCGGTTTGCTTGCTGACCCGGTTAAGGTTAAGGCTGAATTAACCGTAAGAGTTTTACTTCCTTCAAAAATAATGGTGCTGCCAGGTGTACTTGCCGTTAAGCTATTTATTGTATTATTACGTTTAAATGTGGCATCACCTAACAATACAACGTTATTGAATATTCCACTAAAAGTTTCTATGGTGCCATTATTACTTAGGTAAATGGTTTCGTTTCCTAAGCTGCTGGGTGCGTTACCATTGTAGTAGCCTGTGTAAACTTCTGATGTGCCAAAATCAATTTGATCGTACAAATAAAGACCACTAGCATTAATAGGACTTCCGTTCGATTTAAACAGTCCGGACTGAATATATATAACATTTGCAGCAATTGAATCTAAGGCTGTCCAGGTTCCTCCCCCGGTAAAGTTTAATGTTGGTAATGCTCCTTGGCTATCTGCCATTTGGATAACATTATTGGTGGCATTGGAGTTAAAATTTATAGTAGAAACAAATTTTTGTACACCGTTGGTTAGAAGGAGCGAACCGGATATATTTAACGTATTGGCATTAATGCCATCGTCTATAATCGGGTTGGCGCTGCCATCACTCCAATTAAAATTATTCCCATAAGCCGGCACATCTAAAAATACCGTATCGTTTGTATTAAAAGAAGAAAATTGTGTAAAAGACACGTCATCAAATGGTCCAGGCGGATCAACAAAATCAGGGGTGCCACCATCAATAGAACTCCAATGATTTGATGCATCCGACCAATTTCCTTGCCCATTAACCCAATAATAGCTAACAGGAACCAAAGGGCTGGTAGCAAAGTCCCATCCTATATTATTTCCCTGATCAGCTGAATTAGTAGTTATAACATTTGTTGCTATGCTATTATCAATAGAGAGGTCTTGAATAATGGCATAATTGACATCGATATTGGCTGAAGTATTGGGTGTAACTAAAAAGGCTTGCGATCCTGGTACATTACTCGTAATAGTTGCCATTTTAGACCTGCTGGCTTGAACGGAAAGTGATTGATTAAAAGTTTGTGTATAGGAATTAGCAAATGTAACATTAGCTAAGGGGTTAATTATAATATTTTCAAAGGTATTATTGCCATATACACTATTATTTCCATTAAATTCTACACTATTAAACGAGTATCCACTATAATCAATATACCCATTATTTGTAAATTTTAAAGTAGATGTATTGGCCACTAAACCGCTTGGAAAAGTGCTATACAAGTTTCTTAGGTTTACAGTTGAACTCCCCAAGTTAATAGTTCCTCCATTGCAATTAAAATTTTGTGCTACATCTATTTGATTATTATTTGTGTTTACCGTACCTCCAAGAAGATAAAAGAACCTGGTGGACAACCCATCTTGCAGCGCCCAGGAGCCGGAACCATCAAAAACAATTGTTCCACTAGTATATATTTGGTTGTCGTTTAAAGTAATTTCATTGGAGCTGTTAGAATCGAATATGAGCTTATCAATATTCCTGGTTACCCCGGCAGCAAACTGTAAATTTCCTCTTATTTTTAGTGGGTTAGATCCAATGGAGGCAATGCTTGGGTTGGTGCTCCCGTCTGTCCAAGTCATATTATTGCAATCTGCAGCAATATCGAGAGATACTTTACCACCTGATGGAAAGGAGCTAGGTGTAAAAAATACATTATCTTTAGGCCCCGGTGGATCGGTGCGTAAGGTAGTGCCACCATCGGTAGTTGCCCAATGGTTTACATCGCTCCAATTGCCCGAGCCTCCTATCCAATAATAATCGAACGAGGCAATAGCCGAAATATTCCAATTGGTATTGTTTCCATTATCTATGGAATTGAATGCATTTACAGGTACGGTGGTTGCGTTTACTGCGTTGTCTTGCAATATTACATAATTAACTGTAGCTGCGCTACTGCCCAACTCAAGCATGGCTTGATTGCCTGGCGTTGCTGAAAGGATATCAATCATTTTGGCCCTGGTTCCCAGGGCATTAAAGGTGGTATTTACTGTTTGGGTGGTTCCATCGGTTAGCTCCATCCTTAGCCCTTCGTTTAGTTGCAATGATTCAAAAGTATTGCTGCTCACTATTGAAAAGGATGTGGTTGCTATAATAACATTATTTAATACGTTAGTTCCTTGAATAGATCCATCTTCAATATCAAAAATAAACGTTGAGTTTTCGGCATTTAACACCCCGGAGTTTGCTAACGCTTTCGTATAAATGGTTGAACTACCTGCATAAAACGTAGCTGTACCCGAACCTAAAAAAAGTGAATAATCTAAATCAAAGTCAAAATCGTTCGTATATAATGTTGCATTGCTAAACAACCTAACTTGGCCAGCCTCTAAATCACTTTTCATGTTATAACTGGAGTTGCCATAAAATTCAAAATAGGTATTAAAGTTTACATTACTATTAGCTTTTCTTGTATTATCTCCTAAATTAAGGTAGGCGTGGTTGGTGGGTGAGTAGAAAGCAAATCGGTAAACATCCCGAAATACCCCTGGTGCAATATCCAAGTTGCCATAAACAAAAATTATGAAGTTGCTAGTTGAATATAATTGGGGTGCCTGTATGTTGGTATTGCTACTTATAACACTAGCATCCCAATACATATCGTTACAATAGGCATCTGCATCTACGGTAAGCGTACCTCCGTTTGGAAAAGAGTTTCCATCAAAATTAACGTTATCGTTTTGGGTGGGTGCTTCTGTTGCTGGGGTAAATGTAGTGCCATCCAGCGTGTATTCCCAATGAGTTAAATCTGTCCAATTTCCTGCTCCTCCAATCCAGTAGTAATCGCGGGTAGTGCAATTTAGATCTAAATCGATCCCATTATCGTTTCCAATTACATTTACTCCGCTATCGTTAACTGTGGAAATTACTCGAATTCGATACCCCAAACCCATGGGGGTAGATGCCGGAATTTTAATTTCTATAATCCCTGTAGCATCTACCGCAGCCGCACTACCAATATCAACAGCATTGGTAAAATCGCCAGTAACATCCGATAATTGAGCAATAAATTCATTGCCAGACAAAGCAGTAAAACCACTAGAGGAATAGTCAATATAAAACGATTCGTTGGCACAAATGGTAGTCGGTATTCCTGAAACACTTAGTACCGTAGCGTATTTTCCATTATTAGCAAACCCTTTGGAAATGCTAAGGGAAATTAGTAATGTAAGTAATATTTTTTTCATAATTCATGCTGGTTTGAATAATGGTTAGTTGCCACCTGTAGGTGGGGGAGGTGGGTCGGCAATGGGGTTTGAATTACCGGGCTCGCCTCCTCCACCTCCACTACTGTTAGAGATTAGCAAGGCGGCTACACCACCGGCCACTAAAGCTGCCGGAGCTATGTACACCCAAATAGGGATTTTCTTGAGTTGAAAAGTACCACTTACAATGGCATCGTTTGGTTGGGTTGGGTCGGAGAGTTTTAATTGAAACCCACCTCCTTTAGTCATGGTTTTGGGAACCTGCCAGGCATACGAGCCTGTGTTGTTAATGTTGCCCATGTCCATTACCTGGCTATTATTTTTTAATAATTCCAATTTCAGGTTTCGGTTTACATCGCCCCCTTTCCACTCAACGGTATAGGTTTTGCCTATTTTAACCCCTGCACCCGTAGTGGGTTTTATAAATTTAAGTGGTGTAAAAGTAATAGTTGCTGTAATTTCAAACGCAATATCGCCTTTAAAGGCACCCAGTTCTTTACGGGCATTCCAGGTAATGGTTTTATGTGTGCCGGCCGTTTGGTTGGTGCCTACATCACCGGTTACTTCTTTAAGCGGTGCGGTAAAATTATCTTTCGATGATTTTACCACCACATCAAATTTTTGACCGGCTTCAGATCCTTCTAATTCGTAGGTAATGGTAACTTGAGAACCTTTGGCTGAGGCGGCAATGTTTTTAATAGACTGGGCACATACAACGTTAATACTCAGTAATAAAGCAAGTGCCAAATAATAATGGCTTTTCATTACTAAAGAGGCTTGGTAATAATTTATGTAAATATATAATAAATTATGGTAACAATATTTTTTGTAATGATATTTTACTTTTACTTTTTTTTACACTATTTACATCCCATTTATAGCAAATCTCTTATTTTTTAACTATTCTACCTGTTTTTACGATGGTTTCGTTTTTGTTGGTAATGAACATCCTGTAAGTGTACACACCAGCGGGTAAAGTACCCTGATTGCCCCGACCATTCCAGCTAAGTGAAGTATAGCCCGGTAATGCTTTTTCTTGTTCGAGGGTTTTAACACGTTCGCCCAGTGCGTTAAAGATATCAATTTTAATTTGGCCGGCTTCATTGTTTGCCAAGCCTACATTAAATTGAATGTACTCGCTAAATGGATTGGGGAAAGGCGCCTGCACCTCATTTTGGTTAGGAATTAGCGATTCTTCGATATCATACCCGTAATGTATTTCAAAAGCGGTGGTTTTACCATGGTTAAATGTATAGCTTGAGGCCTCTTTCATATTAACCACAGCAAAATGCGTTTTATCTAACAAGTATAGTTCAGGGCCATCGGCAAAGTAACTGTTATTCCATCGCAGGGTTTGAGGTATGCTTCCATCGGTGTCAAGTTTATAGGTAAATTTCCAAACCTGTGTATCCGAGGTTGGCCTAATGTCTTTTTTAAACGAATGCACCATAAACTCGGGGTGCTCAAACTCTATGAGCTTGCTACCTGTAAAAGCAGGAGGGTTTAACAAATCATAGGCATCCTTGCTAGTGTCTGCATCGGGTTGCATACCCACTCCACCGAGCAAAATATCATTACCTTTTTCATCGGTAGATGTAAGGAGCACTTCCCAGTTTTCGCTCGCTAGTGGGTTGGTAAGGGCAGGTGGGCTGGTTCTTCGACCGCCAGTATTGTCGATAGCCGGTATTTTAAGGGTGAAGTTTGCTCCTGTATTATTAAATACAAAAGCTCCCTGCCCGGTTTTTAAGGTGAGTAGGTTTATCCAATTTCCATTTTCATAGGTTTGGAGTTGATCTACCTCGTTGGGGGCAATATCCGAGGCAGTAACCACATCGCTCCAGACAATATCATGTAAAAAAGGATTGCCAATCATGTTCCAGCCCGGAACCAGGGTTACCTCATACCCCAGGAACTCTGTGCCATCGTTAGTTTGTAATACACTAAATGCGGTTTTTCCTGAAGGCGAAGAAACCGAAGAGGTGGAGGTATTTGCCAATGTAAAATAGCCTTTGCCTAATTCTAAATTACTGTTAAATTCCAGCTCATTGTACGAAGTAGTAGTGCCACCTGCATACGAAAATACCCGCATTTTAGTATTATCGAAACTACCTCCGTAAATGGTAGTAAAAATATTTTCAACGGCATTGTTATCTATTAATATAGGGGTGGCCATAATCCGGTAATCTTCAGTTTTGGTGCCAGTGCCAAACATATTTAGCGTAACTCCATCGGTATAATTAACAGTAATCAGCCTTCGGTTATTGGCGCCCGATTGGGTATTGCCGGCATTGTCGGTTATTTCAAGGTAAAAGGATAACCCGGTAGGTTCCGATACAGTTTCGAGTACGCTCAAATCAAAAACGTATTCATCGTTGGTATTTTTAGTTATCGGTATGGAGTTAACCGAATTGTATCCATCCGAAGCCAATTGATAGAACAGCTTAAACGAAGCAATACCGGAAACATCGGCATCTAGTTTAATAATAGCTTGGGTATTTTGCCCGGAAGTAAATACAGCAGGAATGGAAGATTGGCTTACATTGATACCTGCAACGGTTCTGTCGATGGTAATAATGTTGCTGCTGGCCGTACCCGTAGTTGTGTTGCCTGCAACATCGGTTATTTTAACGGTAGTGGTAATTTGAGCTCCTTCGGCAATTCCTGTTAATGCTTCTAAATCGGTAAGAGGCAAAATAACAACGTTGGGGTTGCCTAAATCACTTAAAGCGATGTTTACCGGGTTGCCCACATCGGTAAAGCCGTTGCCTGCAACATCAACCATGGCTTGAATGCTTCCGTTTTCCAACGAAGGGTCGTTGGGTAAATCAAAGTTAATTTCCAGGTTGGTACTCCCTGAGTTCCAATAGCCTGTATTTGCTCCGCCACGTGGTGCCACAAGGCCTACATTAAAGGCCGGAGGTGCCTGGGTATCTACAATATAGGTATCGGTACTGGCAGCACCAATGGTACTGTTGGCTATTACATCGGCAATAACAGCCCTAAAAGTAAGGGTGCCACCTTGTACAAAATCGGGGTGTGCTAATATCTCAGCAGCATCTACCGAAACGGTAACTGGATTTCCCAACTGAGCAAGTGCAATCGTAACAGGTGCTCCAACATCTACAAAAGCGCCTCCATCAATACTAAGCTGTATCTGCACACTTCCCCCTTCTAAGGTATAGTCGTTATCAATGGGTACAGTAACATCCACCCCGGTATTAGAACCTATAAAATAAGTTGGGTTACTGGTGCCGCCTACCGTTACTACTGCACCTGTTGTAAAGGCAGCTGGAGGGGTCACATCCGGGATGCCATATACCATTACTCTTCGAATTCTTTTGTCAACAATGTATAGGTTTTCGGATAAATCCCACGATACTCCAAAGGATTCTGATATAGATCTTAGCGAGATGTTATTTAAATCTACTACTTCATTGGTGGTAAAATTGGGTTGCCCAAGTACAATATCGGCTACGCTTGAATTATCTACCGGGGTGGAGTTATAAATTAATACCCTGGAATTAAAAATATCGGTTATAGCCAGCTTACCAGTTCGAGAAACATCTATACTGGTTGGAGTAAACGAGTTGTTAGCAACACTTAGGCTAGTAGAAGTAAAATCGTTTTGGCCAATTACTCCATCAGCAGCTTGAAAATTGGCTGTAGGAATGGAATTATAGACTAAAATTCGATTATTAAAGGCATCGGCTATCAGCAGTTTATTATCGGGGGTAATGGCTACGTCAAAAGGAATATTGAGATTTTGAGCCGTGGTGCCTGCGAAACTACTGGTAAAATCGGGTTGGCCTATAACATAATCGGCCATAGCACCATTGGTTTGTGGGATGGTGGTATAAATTAGTACCCGGTTGGCAGTTGCATCAGCTACTATCAGTTGGCCATCTTTAGAAACAGCTATTCCAAAAGGAGAGATAAATTTGTCTTGAGCTACCCCCATACCTGTGGAAATAAAATCGGTTTGGCCAATAATTACATCGGCCGGAACACCATTGGTGGTGGGTATTGTATTCCAGATAAGCACACCTCTGCCATCTGATGCAATGAGTTCTCCGTTAGGACCCAGGGCTATATCTCCAGAAAAGAAATCACTAGTGTTTGGTGCCAGGGTAGTTTGTGATGCTACCGTGTTTTGGCTTGTAAAATCTAGTTGACCTACCACTACATCGGCCGGAACACCGTAAGTAGCCGGTATTTGGTTCCAAATTAATAAGCGGTTCTCTCCTCCTACAATCAACTTTCCATCGGGAGTTACTAAAGCCCGTACAGCTTTATAAACTGATTTGCTTGTAAAGGTATATGGCCCTGTTGACACCCCATTGGATACACCAATAGCATAGGAGGCTTGTTTCATCCATCCTAACTCATTGGGGTATATTCCTTCGTTTAGGTGTACGTATTGCGTGGCTGTTTTTGTGGCATAGGTGCTATTGCCGGTTTGTGTGGCATCAATGGCCACCAACCCTGATGTTGTTGGGGTAAGCACCCCATTGGAAATGGTGGCGCTTCCTGTAATATCGGAAACCGAATATGTAATGGGTAATCCGGATGAGGCATAAGCTTGCAGGTTAAGGGTTTCGGTAAGGGTAATATCGTTTAAGGCCGGAAAATTAATGGTTTGCCCTAATTTTAGGCCGTTCCAACCCGTTACATTGCTAATTTGCGAAGAATTGGTTGCTGTAAAATCAGCTCCACCATTTGCTTTGTTATCGGTTAAACTTACATAAGTAGCAGTTACTGAACCTCCGGTGGGTACCGAAAAAACACCTTGACTGCCCGGAGAGGTAGAAGCAATAGTAATAGGTGCACTACTGGTACCATTTAAGGCCAGGGCTTGGGTAAGTTGGTACTGATTATCTTTTAGTTTTACCTTTACCCCGCTACTAACGGTAAGCGAATTGTACGTATTGGCACTTCTAATGCTGGCATCTGCTTCGATGCTAACATCATAAAAGCTAAACGGCCCATCAATTTTATTTGTTTTTTCGGTGGAGTTAATAATATGGAAGGTAGAACTTCCGGCATTAAAAGTGAGGTTTCCATCGCTACTATCAGTAAATTCAGAGGTAAAAATATTTGAAGAACCTACATTTATTATAATTGGAAATCCATTGTTTCCAAATGACCAGCTATCGGCATATACATCAAAATTATTGGTATTAAATGTTCCGCCATTGCAATCTAGTTCAGTGGTTACCAAATCGGATTGTAAAGTCCATTCACCGGTACCGCTAAAAATAATGCCACCAAAAAAGCCTCCTGTTTGATTATCGGCCATATCTATGACATTACCTGGGTTAAACGAACGAAATCGTAAATCAAACGTGCTTCGTTTTACCCCGTTGGCTAGTATTAGCGAGCCTCCAATGTATAAGGAAAGGTCTTCGGTATTATATAGGGTAGGCGTTTGAGCCGGGTCGGTTGTCCAGGTCATATTGCGGCAATACGAAATTTGATCTACTACTACTTGCTGGTTAGGGGCGGTAAACGAAGATGGTTCAAATACCACATCATCGTAAAAACCGGGGCCGAAAGTAGCCGGTAAATAGGTGTTTCCCCCATCGGCAGAATACTCCCAATGTGAGAGGTCAGACCAATTACCCGACCCGTTTATCCATCTGAAAAGGAACGAAGTAGCTCCTCCGTCAAGCCAGCCGGTTACGTTGCCTGTATTTAAGCTGTTTACCAATGTGTAGGTAAAGCCGCCCAAAATATCATTATCCGAAATTTCAACATAGGTAGCGGTTACATCTCCACCTGTTTGGTTAATAAAACCTTGGCTTCCTTTGAGAGTAGATTTAATTTGAATGGGCTTAGTAGGTGTACCTACGGCAGAAAAAGAGTTGGTTGTTAAAATGGTGCCACTTTCTATTGTTAATTGAGAACCCGGCTGTAAGGTAAGGCTAGTTATCGTTATATCATTACTAGTTGATAATTCGCCTCCGTCTAGTACTTCTACTGAATTAAGGGTTAAGTTACCACTAAATGTTGCTGAACGGGTTATAAAAATAGAAGATGCTAATGCATTTAGTGTTCCATAATTTGATAATTGTTTTACATAGGCTTGCGATGTGCCTAAGTCAAGTGAAGAAGATGCCTGGTTTAAGGATAAACTATTGTCAATGGTTAGCAAGTTATTATTTGTAATTACAGTAGCATCTTTAATAGTTACATCATAGCCTTTCATTGGGTTAAGTAGCGTGTAGGCGCCCCCCCCCTGAAACGTTATTTTGTCTTCCTTAAAATCGCCCAGGTTATCTGCAAAATCAATGTTAGCAGTTGTGTTCGAGTTAAAAATAAGCTTATCAATGTTGCGTTGTACACCCTGCGCCAGTAAAAAGTCTCCGGTAACGGTTAAGGGGTTGTCTGAATTAGCGGAAATGGTAGAGTTAAAGTTATCGGTGGCAACCAACCATTCAAGGCTATTAATAGTGATGGGGTTATCCAGTATTACCTGTTGGCCGGTGCCTGTAAACGAATTAGACGAAAAATAGGCTTTATCGCCTGGCCCCGGAGCAAAGCTTTGCATGCCGGTAGATCCATCGGCTGTTTTTGCCCAGTGGTTTGCAAAATCGGACCAATTACCACTACCGCCAACCCAGTAAAAACTACCCGACTGCCATATTTTTGAACTGTTAAAATCCCACCCAAAATTGATGCCACTCATAACAGCACCATTATACTTGGAGTAATCGGTTAGTATGTTTATTAAACCCGAATTGTTTACATCTTCGATTTGTAAAAAAGCGCTACTGTTTGTTCCTGTGTTTTGTGATAAAAATGCTGTATTGCCGGTTGTTGAACTTTTTAATTGAATGGGCTGATCGCGCAATCCAGTGGCATCAAAATTAGCATTAATGAATTGTGTTTTTGAAGATTCAAATGTTACTATTGAACCAGGTTGGATAGTGAGTGACTGAAAGGTATTATCACCATTAATACTGATGGTGCCATCAATGGTTACATTATTAAAATTAAACAGGCCATTGATGACCATGCTAGTGTTATCTGAAACAAAATTAAAGGTAGCGGATGCTGCATTAAAATTAGTGGCATCCATAGCATTACTGTTGCTTAGATTTTCGCCTATGTTTACAGTAGATGAACCAAAGTCAACTACGTTATTATTGTAGGATAGATTAACCAGATCTAGCTGATTACCGTTGGTGTTAAAACTGCCATCGTTTAGCTTCAATGTATTTACTCCTAAGTTTGATGTTAGGTTAAATGTACCTCCACCCTGGAGGGTGATTTCGGATTGATTGTTGGTTTCGTAACTATTATCGGCAAAATTAAGGGTGGAAGTATTGCCAAAGCTCTGAATTAGAATCAATGTTTCAATATCTCTTTTTACACCATTGTCCAGTATAAAATCTCCATATACGGTTAATGTATTATTGCCTTCTGAAAAAATAGTAGGGTTGTTGGCTCCCGATCCGGATTGCCAGGTTATACTATTACAAGCTACCTTGCCATCAATAGTAATTTGACCTCCGGCAGGGAACGAAGAGGCATCGAATACTACATCATCCATGGAGCCGGGAGGGCTGCTGTGAAAACCACCTCCCCCAGAGCTAATAGCCCAGTGAGTAGCATACTCGCTCCAATTACCCGATCCGCCTATCCAGTAATAGGTAAACGGTATAATGCTGTTTATCGTCCATCCCTGGTTATTTCCATTATCGACAGAATTATTAGTGATTTGGGGCGATCCACTTGTTATCAGATTATTATCCTGAATAGCTAAAAATTCTACGTTTACGTTAGATGTTGTGGTTATATCCAAGGTAGCTTGAAAGCCTGTATTTTTTGATGCAATGGTTATAAGTTTATCACGCGTACCCAAGGCTGTTAGTTTACTTACAACTATTAATGGATTTGTATTATCAAGGTATAAGCTGGTGCCTGGCAATAAGGTTAAGTTGTTAAAGGTATTGCTGGAATTACCTATGATGTACAAACCTGATTCTATATTAACATTGAATAAGAAGGTATTGTTACCAATGTTACCTCCTCCGTTAAAAT
>JALWRJ010000311.1 GCA_026994125.1 Cyclobacteriaceae bacterium
CATTCAAAAACGAGAGCAAGAAGCCATTGCTGCTGCCGAAGCAGAAGAGGCGGCAAAAGTAGCTGCCAAAGCAGAAGCAAACGAAGAAGCTACTGAAGAAGCTGCACCCACTGAAAATGAAGCGGCTCCTGTTGCTGAGGATGCAAAAGAGGAAACTCCTGCTGAAGAAGCCCCGGCTGAAGAAACGAAAAAAGAAGAAGAGTAATACGTGAATTATGGATTTTGAGGAATGCTACCAATTGGGGTATATACTCAAAACCCACGGATTAAAGGGTGAACTGGCTATTTTTATTGATGCCGACCAACCCGAAGCCTATCAACAATTGGAATCGGTTTTTGTAGAACAAAACAAAAAGCCGGTTCCTTTTTTTATTGAGCACCTACAACTAGCCGGCCAAAAAGCTATTGTAAAATTTGAAGAAATAGACTCCATAGAACAAGCCCGCCAACTAAAAGGCGCCAAACTGTATTTACCCCTGGCATTTTTACCCGATTTGGAAGATGGCTATTATTTTCACGAACTAAAAGGGTATCAGGTTAAGGATAGTAAGTTAGGTAGCCTGGGCACCATTACCGGAGTGCTGGATGCCGGTAACCAAACCTTGCTTGCCATGGAATACAGGCAGCAAGAGGTGTTAATTCCGCTGGCCGATGAAATAGTGATTCGGGTAGATAAGCCAGCAAATACTATTTTTACTACCTTGCCGGACGGTCTGTTAGACTTATATTTGAAGGACGATGCGCATTGATATTATTTCGGTAGTGCCCGAGTTGTTGGAGAGCCCCTTTAACCACTCGATGCTAAAACGCGCCCAGGAAAAAGGGTTGGTTGAAATTGTAGTGCATAATTTACACGATTATGCCTCTAACAAATACAAACAAGTGGACGACTACGCCTTTGGTGGTGGGGCAGGCATGGTGCTTATGATTGAGCCCATCGAGAAATGCATACAGGCATTAAAAGCCCAACGACCTTACGATGAAATTATTTACACCAGCCCCGATGGGCAGCTGCTCGATCAGCCGATGGCTAATGCGCTTTCGTTAATGGGAAACCTGATTATTTTATGTGGCCATTATAAAGGGGTAGATGAACGGGTGCGGCAGCACCTGGTTACCCGAGAAATAAGTATTGGCAATTATGTGCTTACCGGTGGCGAACTGGCCGCTGCAGTAATTGCTGATAGTGTGGTAAGGTTGCTGCCCGAGGTGCTTTCTGACGAAACCTCTGCCCTTACCGATTCGTTTCAGGATGGGCTCGTAGCCCCGCCTGTTTATACCCGACCGGCCGAATACCGTGGGCTTAAAGTACCCGATGTATTGCTTTCAGGGCATGCACAAAAAATTGAAGATTGGAGGCACGAGCAAGCACTCAAGCGAACCCGAGAACGAAGACCCGGCAACTAATTTAGGTGGTTTACAAACAAGTAAACCCTTACACCTATTTGGGCGCACCATCCTAATCATCGTTTTAAAATGCTAAGACAACAAGAGAAAAATCACACCCGAACCCCAAACTACTTACGTCATTCCTGCGTAGGCAGGAATCTGTTAGTATGGCATTAGCTAAACAAAATGCAGGTGGTTATAATTTTCAATTACGAAATTTAGATAAACTATTAACATTTGCAAGGGCAGGTTCCTGCCTACGCAGCTATGACGTTTGTTAATGTTTCCAAAGCCTACCCATCAGCCTATCTCCGCCACAAAGCGCACCTCATCCAACACAAATTATTTATGCTTTTTATATAACTTTAAAAAGGAACTAAGTAATTTTAGACTTGCATTTTATAAGGTTAGTTGTAGCTTACTATCCTACACATTTTATAGAAACTACTTGCACATGGCAGCTAAGAAAAAAGAGCAAAAAATATTTGTACTGGACACCAGTGTTATTCTTTACGAACACAACTCCATCTTAAATTTTGATGAACATGATGTAGGAATTCCTATAACTGTACTCGAAGAGTTAGACACCTTTAAAAAAGGAAATGACACCCGCAATTACGAAGCACGAGAATTTACCAGACTGCTGGATAAGCTCTCTAAAAACTATAGTTTGCAAGATTGGATTCCTTTAAATGGATCCGACAAAAAAGGGGTATTTAAAGTGCTTATGTCGAGCGAAAGCAGCATAAATGCCAACGAGGTGTTTGGCGAAGAAAAGCCCGACCACCGCATTCTAAATGCAGCACTGCAATTGCAAGAGCAAGAAAAAGGTAAAAAAGTAATACTGGTTACTAAAGATATAAATCTAAGGCTAAAAGCCAAATCGCTCAACCTGACAGCCGAGGACTACACCACCGGAAAAATTCAAAATGTAAGCACGCTCTACACCGGGAAAAGCACGCATCAAAAAATTAATACTGAGCTTATTAATAGAATTTACGATACAAAAGGAGTGCCTTTGGATGATATTTTACCTAGCGCCAAACTAAAAGACAACGAATTTCTGATCTTAAAAAATGGCAAAAAATCTGTATTAGCTTATAACAACCCCCTGGACAACCTTATTGAGCGCGTGGACAAAAAATCGGTTTATGGCATAAAGCCACGCAATGCCGAGCAGGCCTTTGCCATAAATGCCATATTAAACCCCGATGTAAAACTGGTTACCATAAGCGGGGTAGCAGGCACTGGCAAAACCCTAATAGCCTTGGCCGCTGCTATGGAGCAAAAAAAGGAATTTAAACAAATTTACCTGGCGCGCCCAATAGTTCCTTTAAGCAATAAAGACATTGGGTATTTACCGGGAGATTTTAAATCGAAGGTTAACCCCTATATGGAACCTCTGTGGGATAACCTGAAGTTTATCCAAAACCAATGGAGCGAAACCGACAAGGAATATGCTAAAATTACCGATATGGTAAATAAAGAAAAACTGGTAATTACCCCGTTGGCCTATATTAGAGGGCGCAGTTTTTCGAACATCATATTTATTGTTGATGAAGCTCAAAACCTGACCCCACACGAAGTAAAAACCATTATAAGCCGGGCTGGCGAAAACTGTAAAATTATTTTAACAGGCGATGTAAACCAGATTGACACCCCTTACCTGGACTCGCAAAGCAACGGGTTGTCGTACCTGATTGACCGGGTAAACAGCCACCCGCTATACGCCCATGTAACCTTAGAAAAAGGCGAACGATCCGAATTGGCTAATTTAGCCAACGAATTACTTTAGAATTAGTTAATTTTATCCATTACCTCATCTACCAGCTTAGGAGCAGGGATTCGGTACCCCACAAAAAAACGGATTTCGCCCAGGTTGTTTGTTAGCAAAATATTTTCGGGTAGTTTTAAATTATTGCTATCTACTATAAAATAAATTCCAGTATACCATTTAGCTACATTATAGCCAATACCCCCTCGAACCATTAGCTTAAAATTGGCAGTAAACACCGGAGTTGCTTTGCCCGTAGCATGGTACACTTCACCTAAAGGAAAGGTTACTCCGGGAAAGGCGCCCAGGGTACCATAAAAATTGTTTTTAACATAGGTATATGAATAGCCAAACAATCCACCCACAAGCACCAAATTCATCTTTCTAAGTTGCGCTTCCGGTTTAAAACTACTATCCACAATGCTGGAATCGGCTCGCATGTGGTAACCGTATAAATTAGCAACTGCCATAAACGAACCCGCACTCTTTTTTAGTTTGCCATCTAACACAAAGGTAACTTTAGGTGTGTACTGCTCCCAGTTAAAGGGAACAGTAAAATTAATTCCCCAACCGGTAGTTTTAATATCAGGCCGTTGTGGATAAGGCATGCCTGGTTGCCAATCCGGGTGGGTAGCCTCAGGGTTTTTAACAAAATACCCTTGGTAGCGCCTTAAATATCCATCTACCAGGGTACGCTTTAAGTAAACACTGCCCTTTAGGTTAAACTCCCGAGTAGCACCAAATTTATCGGGGTTGCGCTGTGTGAATTTTGGATTCAACGTCATATCAACCGCTAACCATTTGTAGGTAAAGCCTACGCCTACCCCATAGTGCTCATTGGCATTATACACGTATTTTTGGCCGGTTTGGGCATCTTTAATAACAAACTTTTCGAACCTACGGGGTATTACAAACCGTAAAGCGAGCTTTGAATTATAACTTTTTATATAGGCTGTATCGTAGGTGTAGGTTTCAACCTTTGGCAACGAAATGGGCATATTTTGCGCCAACAGCACAACAGACAACAACATAAAGTTTATAAAAAATGATACCTTCATAGGGGTAAAAATAAACCGGTTTTAGCACAAAGATAGGGGATATAATTAACCCTGGAAATTCGCCTGAATTTACTACCTCTGTCGGCTATGTGCAACCGGAGCAAAAGCAACGTTTGGCTGGAAGAAAGTAGTGGAGACCAGTTAAAGGAAAGGAGCGTGAGCTAAACCTGTAGTATCGTAGAAAAACTGAATATTAGCTATTATTTCATTCACCCTAATCTCTTCCGGGTACCGGGCTAATGAGAACTTAAATGGTCTTATTAGACAGTATTTTCCTAAAGCTTGCGACTTTACTCAAAATTAGGAAAATGATATTAAAACCATACAGAATATACTCAACAATAGGCATGGAAAAAATTTAATAATCAAAACCCTATATTTGTAATAAATCAATTAGTGTGTACCCCAAAAGCTACATTTGTAACTTAAAACTAGCTTATTTTTTTAAACAAAACCATGAAAATACCGGTTAAAATTTTTGGATTAATAGCGGCTCCGGTGCTGTTTGGGCTCGTACTTTATTTTCATCATTCAACTTCTTTAAACCCGCTTGCCTGGCAAGTGTTGGCTGTGGCTTTATGGATGGTAGTTTGGTGGATTACCGAAGCTGCCCCACTGGCCGTTACTGCTTTGCTGCCCATTATTTTGTTTCCGGCTTTGGGTGTTTTTGAATTAAAAGAAGCTACGGCTCCTTATGCCAGTCCTATTATATTTTTATTTATGGGTGGCTTTTTGCTTGCACTAGGTTTAGAAGAACACGGTTTACACAAGCGTATTGCCCTGGGCTTACTAAAATTTACCGGAACCAGTGCCAATGGAATTATTTTAGGGTTTATGGTGGCTTCCTCTTTTTTAAGTATGTGGATTAGCAATACCGCAACTACTATTATGATGCTACCTATCGGCCTTTCTGTTATAGGGCTAGTAAAGCACAATTCCTTAAATAAAAAAGGGTTTACACATTTTTCGGTGGCGCTTATGCTGGGTATTGCCTATGCGGCCAATATTGGTGGAATGGCTACCATTATTGGTACCCCACCTAATACCGTTTTTGTAGGCTATGCCGAAG
Source organism: Cyclobacteriaceae bacterium (assembly GCA_026994125.1). GTDB lineage: Bacteria > Bacteroidota > Bacteroidia > Cytophagales > Cyclobacteriaceae > JAKISE01. The sequence goes on from JALWRJ010000311.1 coordinate 5,291, forward strand.
AAATGCTACATACAGAAATAGGTTTTGCTAACTGGATGATGATGGGATTGCCGGTAAGTGCTTTTCTACTATGGTTTACGTATTTATTGCTAACCCGGGTGCTCCATAAAAACAAACTGGGTAAAATGAGTGATGCAGAAGCCATGATTACCGAGGCTTATACCCAGCTTGGCAAAATGAAAACGGAAGAAAAATGGGTAGCTTTGGTGTTTGGACTAACAGCAGCCATGTGGATTTTTAAAGCCCCAATTAATAATGCATTGGGGTTTAAACTGCTCAACGATACCGTAACGGCCATGATAGGCGGTTCGCTTATGTTTATTATACCTTTAGATAAAAAAGACAAAAAACACCTGCTGGGTTGGAAAGCCACCCAAAGGCTCCCATGGGGTATTTTATTACTTTTTGGAGGAGGAATGACCCTGGCCAAAGCCATGGAAAAGGCCGGTTTGGTACAAATAATTGCCGAGCTAATTGCTCAAAACCATCTGCCGGTATGGGTAATTTTTTTAGTGCTCATAACCACCATGCTTTTTATGACCGAGCTGATGAGCAATGTTGCTTTGGCAACAATTTTTATTCCTATTGTAATAGCCATTGCCGAGGGTGCTCATATTAACCCTTTACTACTATCTATACCGGTAGCTATGGCCGCCAGTTGTGCCTTTATGATGCCTATCTCTACTCCGCCTAATGCCATTGTTTTTTCGAGTGGACACATCAAAATTACCCAAATGGTACGGGTAGGTATTTGGTTAAATATTATTTCGGTAATGGTGCTATGGGGGGCGGCTTTTAGCTTAATTGGTTGGGTGTTTAAATAGCTGAAAGAAACAAGACCGCACCAGCCTTATTCCACTTCTTCAAAATCCACATAATCGCCCCCTTTGTACTTGCCGGTAGTGTCATTTTTTTTAGGAGCATAATCTACATGGAGGCCATCGTTGGATTGCCTGCCAGGTGGGTATTTACGCTGTTGTGTGTTAGGATGGCCGGTACCAAAAAACAGGCGAACTACCGAACCCAATGAGCGCATAAAAAAATACAGGATAACTAAAAAGGCAATAATTTTTAACATAATTACTTGCTTAAGTAGAGGTTTCGTTCCGAGTAAATTTCTAAGAAATAATCATCCATTAAATCATCTATAAAATAAATAGATTCACCGGTAGATTTCATTTCGGGGCCCAGGGTTTTATTTACATTGGGGAATTTATTAAATGAAAAAACCGGTTCTTTAATGGCGTACCCTTTTTTAGTTGGGTTAAAGTGAATGTCTTTAACTTTAAGTTCGCCCAACATTACCTTGGTGGCATAGTTTACATAAGGCTCATCGTAGGCTTTGCAAATAAAGGGCACCGTTCGCGAAGCTCTGGGGTTGGCTTCAATAATGTACACTTTATCGTTTTTAATGGCAAACTGAATGTTAATTAGCCCCACTGTTTTAAGAGCAATGGCAATTTTTTTAGTGTATTGTTTTATTTGTTGTATTACAAAATCGCCCAGGTTGTACGGAGGCAACACCGCATACGAATCGCCCGAGTGAATACCGGCCGGTTCAATATGTTGCATAATACCAATTATATACACCTCTTCTCCATCGCAAATGGCATCGGCTTCGGCTTCAATGGCCCCATCCAGGTAGTGGTCGAGCAGCACTTTGTTGCCGGGTATTTTTTTCATAATATCCACAATATGCTCTTCCAATTCTTTTTCGTTAATTACAATTTTCATGCTTTGGCCACCCAACACATACGAGGGGCGTACTAAAAGCGGAAAATGTAACTCTTTCGAAAGCGCCAGTGCTTCCTCGGCATCTTGTGCTACTCCAAATTCAGGGTAAGGGATGTTGTTTTCTTTTAAAAGCTTAGAAAAACTGCCTCGGTCTTCGGCCAAATCGAGGGCTTTAAAGGAGGTGCCTATTATTTTGATGCCATACTTTTCGAGCTTTTCGGCCAGTTTTAGGGCGGTTTGCCCACCAAATTGCACAATTACCCCTTCGGGTTTTTCTTGCAAAATAATTTCGTAAATATGCTCCCAAAACACAGGCTCAAAGTACAGCTTATCGGCTACATCAAAGTCGGTCGATACGGTTTCGGGGTTGCAGTTTATCATAATAGTTTCGTAATCGCATTCGCTGGCCGCCAGCACACCGTGTACACACGAGTAGTCAAACTCAATGCCCTGGCCTATACGGTTAGGCCCCGAGCCCAACACCACAATTTTCTTTTTATCGCTTACTACCAGCTCGTTTTCGCTATCAAAGGTAGAGTAGTAATAAGGGGTGCGGGCTTCAAATTCGGCTGCACAGGTGTCCACCATTTTAAACACACGGTTTATACCCAGTTCGGTACGTTTTTTATACACTTCCGATTCCAATGCCCGCACCAGGTGGCCTATTTGCCGGTCGGCATAGCCTTTTTCTTTGGCTGTGCGTAGCAAATTTTTGGGCAAGGTATCAAGGGTATATTGTTCAATTTCTTTTTCGAGCAGCACCAATTCTTCAATTTGCACTAAAAACCAGGTATCTATTTTAGTTAGCTTATGGATAGTGGTCAGCGAAATGCCCAGTTTAAAGGCATCATAGATATGAAACAGGCGGTTCCAGCTTGGGTGCTCCAGGCTTTCTAATATTTCTTGTTGGTTTTTTAGTTCGCGGCCATCGGCTCCCAGGCCATTGCGCTTTATTTCCAGGCTTTGGGCTGCTTTTTGTAGAGCTTCCTGAAAGTTGCGCCCAATACCCATTACTTCACCTACCGATTTCATTTGTAGCCCCAGGTGCCTGTCCGAGCCTTCAAATTTATCGAAGTTCCAGCGAGGTATTTTTACCACCACATAGTCCAGGGCCGGCTCAAAAAAGGCCGAAGTGGTTTTGGTTATTTGGTTGTTAAGCTCATCCAGGTTGTAGCCAATAGCCAGCTTGGCGGCTATTTTGGCAATCGGATAACCGGTGGCCTTGGATGCCAAAGCCGAAGAACGAGATACCCTGGGGTTAATTTCAATGCCTATTACTTCGTTATTGGCCGGGTTTACCGAAAACTGCACATTGCACCCTCCGGCAAACTGTCCAATGCCATTCATCATTTTAATGGCCAGGTCACGTAGGTGCTGGTACACCGAATCGGGCAGGGTCATGGCAGGAGCCACGGTAACCGAATCTCCGGTATGCACACCCATGGGGTCAAAGTTTTCGATAGAACACACAATAATCACATTGCCAAGGTTATCTCGTAGCAGTTCCAGTTCATACTCTTTCCAGCCTAAAATGCTTTGCTCAATCAGTACTTCATGGATGGGCGAGGCGTGCAATCCGTTAGACAAGGCTTTTTCAAATTCTTCGGGTGTATTTACAAACCCGCCCCCGGTTCCCCCCAGGGTGTACGAAGGCCTGATAACCAGTGGAAAGCCTATTTCCTGTGCAATTTCTTTACCCTGTAAAAACGAAGTAGCTGTATTGCCTTTGCACACACCAATTTTAAGTTCAAGCATCTTTTGCCTGAACTTTTCCCGGTCTTCGGTTGTTTCAATGGCTTCAAAATCAACCCCAATCACTTTTACATCAAAAATATCCCAGATACCGGCTTTTTGGCAGTCGATGGCCAGGTTAAGGGCTGTTTGCCCTCCCATTGTAGGCAGTACGGCATCAATATCGTGTTTTTTTAATATTTCAATAATCGATTTTTTGGTTAGTGGGAGCAGGTACACATTATCGGCCGTAAGTTTATCGGTCATAATGGTGGCCGGGTTCGAATTTATTAGGGTAACCTCGATGCCCTCTTCGCGCAACGAACGTGCTGCTTGGGAGCCGGAATAGTCGAATTCGCAAGCCTGCCCAATTACAATGGGGCCACTGCCTATAATAAGTACGGATTTAATGCTGGTGTCTTTGGGCATAATGAACGAAGCGTTATAATTTACCTATGTATAAATTAGCGCAAAGTTAGAAGATAAATATTGAATGCTAAGGGGCTAAGGAAATTATATTTTTTGCCCTGATAATTTTGGTAGCAAACAAAGGTTTTGGTTAAAAAGTAAATTTAATACCCGGACCAATGAGTAAAAACAAGTTCTCACTTTTAAACAAATAGCCAAAACCGGCATAGAGGGGAAAATTAACCTTAGAGTCGGAATGCAAAGGTTGGAACGAAAGCAGGGCTACGGCTCCTATATCGCTTTCATCGTTGTTGCTGGCTATGCTGTTAATGGCATTAAGTGCAATAAAGCCTAATCCCAATCTAATAGGTTGTTCTTTTTTAATCTGCGCTTTTTTATAAAATGTAAAATTGGCCATGGAGGCTACGCTAAGCCCGGTTAAAGAGCTCACCTCGGAGGTAGCCCCAATGGGCACTACAAATAACCCAGCCGGAAACGAAACTTCAATATCAACCGCAAAATTATCGCTACGGTAAATAACAGCTTTTGTACTTTGGCCATGGCCATTGTAGTGGTCTTTATGGTGGCTTATAGTAATTTCTACCTTCGACCAAGGCCGTAAATCATAGGTTTTGTTTACCAAAATATCGTTAATACGCAATATGGGTGGGCTTTCGTTGCTGTGGTCGTAACCCAAGTGCCGAATAGATGTTTTATCGGGCACCAATTTTACATTTTCGATTTGCCGGGTTTCAATTTGCCGGTTATTTTTATCCCATAAGCGTATGTCAATATCCAGGTACTGCACGCCATAAAATTCATCATTACTGTCAATTAAATTGTTATGCGAAGTAATAACAATATCTCCAATTTCGCCCCTAAATAAAGCCGGCTTATAAAAGCGTTCACTGGTAAGGGGGTACTCTCCATCGCCATAATTTATAGTTATAAAATCTAATGATCGTGGGCGTTGGTATTCGTTTACCAGTAGTTCAAAACTGGTCGTGTTATGATTTAAACTAATGGGAATGGAGCGTTCTTTAATATTGGCCGGAATGGTTAGGGTAAAAAAACGAACCTGGTTGTTTTTTCGTACGGTATCGGCCAGTGCAGGGTATTTCCCATCGGCAAAATTTATATCAGAGCTGGCCAACCCGGTGCCTTGAATTTTCAACTCAATTTCTTCGCCCGGATATACAATTTGGCTTTCGGTCCAATCTTTGCCAGGCCTTAACACAGAAACCTTTTCGATGTAAGGTTTAGGTAAAATATTAAAGTTTGTAAAAAACCGATTGCGGTCGCCTTCTTTTACATACAGCATGCCGCCTTCTACCTGGTGCAAGGCATAGGTGCGCATCGATGCAATTACCTTGTTTTGGTTTTCTACGTAAGCACGAGTAAAAATCTCGGCTACCAGCCGGCCTCCAGCCCCTTCCTGATCCTCTACCCTGTATGTTTTGTTTAACCGTATGTTGGGGTTGTAATCAAACCATACGGTAATGGCTTTTTCGCCCTGGGGTTCAAAAAAATATGTGGGTTCGGTAAAGTTTAGGTAATTAAATTTAGACCGAACCACTCGCACAGTAATTTTAAAATCGAATAATTGGATGGTTGGCGTGCCTGGTTTAGATAAAAATGGCTTTACAGCCTCTAATCCTACCGTTAAGGTTTGCTGGCCAAGTGCATTAGGCCTTATAAGCAACGAAGGCCCGGTTGTTGCTTTTATTAGTTTGTAATCCAATAAGCCCTCTGTTTTCCATTGGGTATCGTATTTTATGAGCAAAGGATTTTTAATAGGTAAAGGTACTGCTACTTCCTGGTTGTTAAAAACCTCAATTTGGGGAGTCAGGTCTTCGAGTATAGGAAATATAAAAGGGTACAGTTTTATTTCTTCGGTATAACGCCCATCTACTGTGGTGGTGCTAATGATTAGTTTAGGAAAGGAAACATCAAAGATGTTATCCAGTTTAAGATCTACTACATAGGTACTATCGGTTGTTTTAATGAGGGAGTCGAGTTGAATGTAACCGGGCGAAGGAATTAATCGGATATCGGAAACATTTATTTTAGGGTTGATGTTTAGGGTTACTTCTATTTCCTGGTTGGGTTTAGATACCTCAAAATACAGGTAATTGGTTCGCCTTAGGGTAAGCGGATGGTTTACCAACGAAAACCGGTTGCTGTCGGCCAAAATTTGCACATCGTTAATTACCTGAGCCTGGGTAGGTAAACCTATACTTAAAAACAACCAAACTATAAAACTATTGTTACGCATAAGGTGCTAACATAGAAAAAATTCAACTGATTTCGGTGGTCTTTGCAAATAAAATGCCAATGATACAAAAAAAAGGCTAAGAAAAGTAGGGTGTAATCGGGCGTGGGTTGTATTACTTCTACATAAAACCAAGTAGGCCTATGAAACCCTTTAAAAACAACAGCGTACTTAAAAGCAAAGTCAACCATCCCTCGCTACGGTTAAATGTTTTTGCCGAGCCTAGTGCACGCCAAAGTTACCAACGCTTATTCGAAGTAGCTAAGCTTAATTTTCAATCGGTAGAAACCCCCAAGCATATAGCTAAACTTTTGTGGGAGGCTTAACCTCTGTTTTGTATGCTTTGCCCAGGTAGTTTTACCTTATTCAACGGTTACCGATTTAGCTAAGTTCCGGGGCTGATCTACATTGCAGCCCCGCATAATGGCAATATGGTAAGCCAGTAATTGGAGTGGAATAACCGATATTAAGGGCATGAGTGGCTCCAGTGTGTGAGGCACTTCAATGGTATGGTCGGCCATTTTGTGTATTTCATCGTCTCCTTCGGTTACAATGGCTATTACTTTCCCTTTGCGGGCCTTTACCTCTTGTATATTGCTTACAATTTTTTCGTATCCACTATCTTTTGTGGCAATAAAAACCACAGGCATGTCTTCATCTATCAGGGCAATTGGCCCGTGTTTCATTTCTGCTGCCGGGTAGCCTTCGGCATGTATATACGAAATTTCCTTTAGTTTAAGTGCTCCTTCCAGAGCTACCGGAAAGTTATAGCCCCTGCCCAGGTATAGAAAGTTGGTGGCATCTTTAAAGTTGGCTGCTATTTCTTCAATTTGCTCATTCAACTGCAAAGCCTTTTCCACTTTAAGTGGAATGTTTTCCATTTCAACCAGCATGCTACGATAAGTGCTGTCGGCTATGGTGCCTCGCTTATAAGCCATTTTAAGGGCTATCATAAACATAACGGTAAGCTGTGCGGTAAAGGCCTTGGTGCTGGCCACGCCAATTTCGGGGCCTGCATGGGTGTAAGCGCCTTCGTGCGATACCCTCGAAATAGAGGAACCCACTACATTACATAAACCAAAAATGATGGCTCCTTTCGATTTGGCCAGTTCAATGGCAGCCAGGGTATCGGCTGTTTCGCCCGATTGCGAAATGGCAAATACCGTATCGCCTTCGTTAATAATGGGGTTGCGGTACCTAAACTCCGAAGCATATTCAACCTCTACCGGGATACGGCAAAATTCTTCGATAAAATACTCCGAAACCAGCCCGGCATGCCACGAGGTACCGCAGGCGTTAATTACTATGCGTTCGGAGTTTACCAATTTATTGGCGTACTCACGAATGCCTCCAATAACCAACCTGCCTTCGGCCGCATTTAACCGGCCACGCATACAGTCCTGGATAGAACGGGGCTGTTCGTAGATTTCTTTGAGCATAAAATGGTCGTACCCGCCTTTTTCGATGGCTTCGAGTTCCATTTCAATGGTTTGGATATAAGGCGTTTTTTCAACCTCTTTTAGGTCAGTAATGGTAAGTTTATTGTTTTCAACAATGGCAACTTCAAAGTCGTTAAGATACACTACTTCGTTGGTGTATTCAATAATGGGCGTTGCATCGGAGGCAAAGAAAAACTCGCCTTTACCTATACCAATAACCAACGGGCTGCCTTTGCGTGCCGCTATTAATTGGTTGGGATTATCGGCCGACATAATAACAATGGCATAGGCGCCTACTACAGCATTTAAAGCAATACGCACCGCCCGAGCCAACGAACATTGTCGTTCGGTTTTAATACTCTCAATAAAATTTACCAACACCTCGGTATCGGTTTCGCTTTTAAAAGTGAAACCCTTGCTAAGCAGGTCTTGTTTTATAGAGGCATAATTTTCTATAATGCCATTATGAATTAAGGTTAGCTCCCCCGAATTTGATTGATGAGGGTGTGCATTAATATCGTTGGGTTCGCCATGGGTTGCCCAGCGAGTATGGCCAATGCCAATGGTGCTTTCAAGCGATTTGTCTTTTACAAGAGCCTCGAGCTCGGCCACCTTGCCCATTTTTTTATACACGTTTAGGCCTCCGTTTAGCAAGCTAATACCGGCACTGTCGTAGCCTCGGTATTCCAGCCTTTTTAAACCTTTTATAATAATAGGAGCAGCCTGCTGCTGCCCAATGTAAGCAACAATTCCACACATAGTTTTATTGGTTTGGTACGGAGTAGTAAATTTCTAGTTTTATGCTGTCTTTATGTACTTTAAAAAAATTGGTTTGTGTTGTGGCAGGAGCTGAAGTGGGTTTATCGGTACTGGTGGGTGCAAAAATTAGTAAGCTGCCACCTTGCTCCAAGGGTGTTTCTTCAGTATTGTACTCACCGGCAATAAACCGCTGGATAAAATTAGATAGGGTAGCATTGTACTTTAAGCTATCTATTTGCTCAAATACAATGTCTTGCGTGCTGGAATAATACCCCGGAACCGGAGGAGTACGCCCATCTAATGACACTTCATTTTGCAAGGTTGCAAAAACTTTGTCATCCTCGGTACTGGAGGTTGCCTCGGCAGGCCAGGTGTTTTGCTCATCGGTAAAATAGCCTATAAGCGTAAGTGGCACATCGGTTCCCGGTTTGTTTAGTGGTATATCCCCCAGTTTAATAAATGCTTTTTGAATAACTGCCGTATCGGGTAAGGTACGGATGGAGTCGTAATTAAGCTTAAGGGCTATCATGGTGCCGGCTTGCAGATACCTATAGTCTGTGGCTGGGGTAAAGTCTTTATTATCAGGCATAATGCCCGCCAAAGGGGTTCCGCTTACATCGGAGTTTAGGTAAAAAAAACTTAGATTTCCTAAATCAAAATTATAGGCTCTATCTACTTTTTCTCCGGCTGAGTTCACTTCAGTATATTCTATTGATATCTTAAAAGTGGAGGTATTAAAGTACACAATTTTGTTATTGTCTTTAGGCACCAGGGCAACTCCGTTAAAAAATTGATTAAAAACGGTATCATTATCAAACAATTCACGCCCGGTAGATAATTTATCATAAATTAACTGGCCAAAGGCATCGGTTAACTCAAAAGTAAAAAGCGAGTCGGTTCTAAGGGTATCGTTTATTTGAAGTGGCAGGTCAATTTGCCCTAATAACGAACCTAGTTCTATTTCATCTATGCGGGTATAGGTTACGCCCGTTTCTATAGGTTTGTTGAGTTGGTACAGTTCAAACGATTGTATTTCATTATCAATGGGTTTTGCACCATACACCGATGTAAATTGCACAGAAGCTACCGCCCTTTTATACTTGGCCGATGAGTGTAGCTCGGGGGTGGTAGTGGCTACACCTAACCAAAAATAGGTTTTTGAAGTTACCGTGCCAAAATCGGGGTTGGTATAGCTACCTGCTTGCAACGAAAACCCATTGGTAGTTGACCTGGGATTAAATTGCACCATGGTACTTGGTAACACAAATTCTTTGTATTTGGCTACCAGTGCTCCGCTATCAGGGTTTATGTTAAGCCCAATTTTTCCGGGGTCTTCGCACGAAACAAAAAATAAGGATACAGCCAGTAGCACCGGCCATACCTTTAGCTTCTTAACCAACAAGTTCATTATATAATTCGAAGTAGGATTCGGTGAAATTTTCGTCTTTTTCAATGGTATTAACCTTCTTTTTCTCTTCGCAATCGTCAAACAATTGAGTCAATTCCTTGTTTAGGTTATCGCTGGCTTTAATAACGGCATCGGAATATTCCATACCTAATTTCATAAAGCCTTTAAAATCTCCGGACTCCAAATGTTTAAGATTCTCATCCTCCACATCCATCATTTTCACCTTTTTAAGTAAATCGCCATTAAATTTATGGCTAAACTTGTTATCGTAAACCGTAAATACGGTTTTAGAATTTTGAAAAATTGGGTCGTTTTTATACGTGGTTTTAATGTATAATGGAATAAGGCTTGTCATCCAATCGTTGCAATGGACAATATCGGGAGCCCAACCCAGTTTTTTTACGGTTTCCAAAGCGCCTTTACAGAAAAACACCACTCGTTCATCATTATCTTCGTAAAATTTGTCTTCGGTATCAGTAAAAACAAATTTGCGTTTAAAGTAGTCTTCGTTATCAATAAAGTAAACCTGTAACTTTGCCGTTGGGATAGAAGCCACCTTAATTACCAGTGGTTTTTCTTCTTCGCCCACCGAAATATTAATTCCTGATAACCTTACAACTTCGTGTAATCTGTTTTTTCGTTCATTAATTAATCCAAACCTTGGTACCAAAATTCGGATTTCCATGCCCTTTTCCTGCATAGCCTGGGGTAGTTTTCGCACAAAATCTGCTACCTCCGAGGTTTGCAAAAAAGGGTCTATCTCACTAGCCACGTAGAGTATTCGAAGTTTCGACATATATGTTGATTGTTTAAAATGACCATTAAATGGGTGCACAAAGATACGCCTTTTTTATAGTGATATCAATATTTATCTGAATGAAAAACGTAGTTTTGCCCTCCAATATTGTTTGTAAGAGGGTATGCAGCAGATAATTAGGTCGAAAAAAGACCTTCGAAAGGCCATTAGCCGGCTAAAAATGCAACATAAAACCATTGGTTTAGTGCCTACCATGGGTGCTTTGCATGCAGGTCATTTATCCTTGGTAAAGTTGGCTACACAGCAATACGATTGTACGATAGTTACTTTATTTGTAAATCCTACGCAGTTCAATAATGCCCGGGATTTGCAAACATACCCGCGTACCGAGCAGGATGATCTAGCCCTGTTAAGCCAAACGGGTTGTGATATTGTTTTTGTTCCAACTGAGCAGGAAATGTATGGCCAAAAACCTGTGCTCTCCTTACATTTTGGCCACCTGGAGCAAGTAATGGAAGGGCAGCACCGCCCCGGGCATTTTAGCGGAGTAGGCCTGGTGGTTATGAAATTGTTTAGCTTAGTGCAACCTACCGGAGCCTTTTTTGGGCAAAAAGATTTGCAGCAGTTTAGGGTAATTACTCAAATGGTAGCCGATTTTGATTTGCCTGTGAGGCTTCACATGGCACCCATTATACGCGAGGCAAATGGCCTGGCTATGTCGTCTCGCAATAAACGTTTATCCGCAACCTTGCAGCAAGAAGCCGCACACCTGCACCGGGCACTGGTGTTAGCTCAAACGCTGCTAAGCCGGGGAACTTCGGTGCCAGAGGCGCTTCAGCAAGCTATTACATTTATCGAAGACACCCCCAACATACAATTGGAGTATTTTGAGGCAGTAGATTTTGAAACTCTTAAGCGCAAATCAAGTGTAAGTGCCGGAGATACCCTAGCTTTGTGCCTGGCCGCTCATTTGGGGGGCGTTAGGTTAATTGATAACGTAATATTTGAAGCATAGGATATGTTAATTGAGGTGATGAAATCGAAAATTCATCGGGTTAAAATTACCCAGGCAGAATTGCACTATGTAGGCAGCATTACTGTAGATGAAGATTTAATGGAGGCGGCTGATATTGTTGAAAACGAAAAAGTACAAGTAGTAAATATAAATAACGGGGAGCGCCTGGAAACCTATGTAATTAAGGGCGCCCGGGGTACAGGAGAGGTGTGCTTAAATGGCCCAGCTGCCCGATTGGCTCAAGTGGGCGATGTAGTTATATTAATTTCGTATGCCCATATAGATAAAACTGAAGGCAAGGCTCACCGCCCCATTATTATTTTTCCGGATGAAAACAACCAGTTGGTTTCGTAGATTTGAAACAAAAAATTCTTACATTTTTAAAATACCTCACCGGGTTACTTATAGCCGGTGGTTTGCTGTATTATGTTTTTAAAGATTGGGATCTAAATGATTTGCTCAACCGGTTTTCCAAAGTAGATTATGCCTGGGTGTTTCTTTCAGTATTTTTATCCATCATTAGCCATGTAATCAGGGCTTACCGTTGGAACCTGTTGCTTAAACCACTGGGTTATCATCATGTAACTACCTTTAGAACTTTTTTGGCTGTAATGATTGGCTATTTTGTAAATCTGTTGGCTCCCCGAGCCGGAGAAATTACGCGATGTGGAATAATGAAGAAAAACAATGATGTCAACATGTCAGTATCGTTGGGTAGTGTAGTTGCCGAACGTATTGTTGACTTGCTAGGGCTTATCGTTATCATACTATTGGGTTTAGTACTGCAATTTGACCGTCTGAGCGGTTTTATGATGGATTTTTTCCAGGAGCAAACCGGCACCTTGCAATTAAGCACTACTGCCATCCAACTTTTAGTGGCAATTGGTGCGGTAATTGTTTTCGTGCTGTTGGTACTTTGGTGGTTTAGGATGCGCATTAAAAGAATGCCACTCTATTTTAAACTACGTGCCTTTATGGTGGAGTTGGCCAATGGTTTTACCAGTGTGTTAAAACTTCAAAATAAAGGAGGTTTTTGGATGGCTACCCTGCTTATTTGGGTGCTTTACTATGCCATGGCCTATGTAGTGGTATTTGCACTGCCCAGCACTTCAAATTTGGGCTTTTTGGCAGGCTTGTCTATTTTAATTATGGGCGGGTTGGGTATGTCGGCTCC
>JALWRJ010000312.1 GCA_026994125.1 Cyclobacteriaceae bacterium
GCTTTAAAAAATGTACCTGAGGGGCATATTTTCCATGTAATTACCTATGGCAAAGGGCGTATGGGCTCACATGCCTCACAACTTAGCCAGGAAGAACGATGGAAAATCGTTCGTTATGTACAAACCTTACAACGACAATAAATAGAAGTTATGAACATTGCAGACGAAAGATTTGAATTTACTTCCAAGGCCAAACGAAACCTGGCTATTCTTATAGTGGTGGGTATTGTGTTGTTACTTGTGGGAGTGCTGTCTAATATGGGAGGCAGTGGCCAACATGCCGAAGAACATGCCAGCTTGCAAACTACTATAGCTAAAGATTTAGTGGCCTATAATGCCGAGGGTGCGGCCGGTGCCGAACACCACGAAACAGCCACCTGGCTAAAAAGACTTTACGCTAACTTGTGGATTAATAATGTGTTTTTTGCCGGGTTAGGGATTATCGGATTGTTTTTTATAGCTATACAATATGTATCGCAGGCTGCTTGGTCAACGGGTTTTTTACGTATTCCTACCGCCATGGCCAATTGGTTACCCATTGCCGGGGTACTAATGCTTGTTGTGTTTTGGTTGGGTAAACATGACTTGTTCCATTGGACACACGAATACCTCTATGATTCAAGCAACCCACAATACGATCCTATTTTAGACGGAAAGAAAGGATTTTTAAATCTGCCCTTTTACTTAATTAGAATGGTTGGTTTTTTTGCTGTATGGTCGCTTTTCTTTTACTATATTAAAAAGCATATTTTAGCCGAAGATACCGAAACTCCGGGAGTAACTCGTTGGAAAAAAATTCGTTCGGCTTCGGCCTGGTTTATTGTGTTTTTTGGGTACTCTTCATCTATTGGCGCATGGGATTGGGTCATGTCCATCGACCCCCACTGGTATAGTACCTTGTTTGGCTGGTATGTGTTCTCCAGCTGGTGGGTTGCCGGCTTAGCACTTATTGCCCTGTTTGTAGTTATTCTTAAAGAAAACGGTTACCTGTCTATTGTAAACGAAAATCATTTGCACGATTTAGGTAAGTTTGTATTTGGTTTTACCATATTTTGGGCCTACCTGTGGTTTTCCCAGTTTTTGCTAATTTATTATGCTAATATACCCGAAGAATCAGTGTATTTTGTGCAACGGTTATCTTCAGCCCAGTACCGCCCATTTTTCTTTATTAATTTATTCATCAATTTTGTGTTTCCATTCCTGTTTTTAATGACACGCGATTCGAAACGACAATTAGCTACCATGAAAGTAGCTGCTGTGGTTGTTATAGCCGGCCATTGGATAGATTTTTGGCTAATGGTAACACCAGGTGTGATGAAATTTGAAGGAGGATTTGGATTTATGGAAATAGGGAGCACTTTAATTTATTTGGGTTTATTCTTATGGGTTACACTAAGTAATTTAGCCAAGCACCTGTTGGTTCCGAAAAATCATCCAACCCTCGAAGAAAGTTTACATCATCATATTTAAAAAATGTATATTATTAACCAAAGTTAAAGCAGGTTTAATAATTGTTTATAACGACTTAATCTATACAAAAAATGCAGAATTTGTTAATAGGCGCAAGTGTAGTAGTAGCATTATTGGTGCTATTTATGGTTTACAAACTGGCTACACTTATACATGTTGCTAAAGGCAGCAAAACGGACGAAGATGCCGGAAGTAATACAGTAAACGGCTACTTAATGTTGGCGTTCCTCATTATTGGGGGTATTGCCGCTACCTGGTCGGCCATGAGTTACTTTGACCTGTACAACATTCCGGTAGCTTCGGAACATGGAGTAAAAACCGATAAAATGTTTTGGGTTACTATGCTCATTACAGGCCTGGCCTTTGTTATTACCAATGTGCTGTTATTTTATTTTGCCTTTAGGTATCGTTATAATAAAAACAATACGGCTACTTATTATCCTGATAATAGTAAGCTGGAAATGGCCTGGACTGTAATACCTGCCGTGGTGTTAACCATATTAATTGGTTATGGATTAAAATTATGGAATAATATTACCGATGTGGCTCCTAAGGAAGCTGAGGTGATTGAAATAATGGGAGCACAGTTTGCTTGGCGTGTACGCTACCCGGGTGCCGATAATAAACTAGGAAAATATGATTACCGCAAAATAGATGACTCCAACGCCTTTGGTATGGATTTATCGGATAAAAATTCGCATGATGACTTTGTGCCTCGCGAAATTCATTTTCCGGTTAATAAACCTGTTCTATTAAAAATTCGGGCGCGTGATGTGTTACATAGCGTATATATGCCTCATTTTAGGGTTAAAATGGATGCCGTACCGGGTATGCCTACGCAATTTTGGTTTGTGCCTAAAAAAACAACCGAAGATATGCGCAAAGAAACCGGCAACCCTGACTTTAATTATGAGTTAGCTTGTGCTGAGATATGTGGAAAAGGGCATTTTTCGATGCGTATGTTAATTGTAGTAGATACCCCGGAAGAATACGAAGCCTGGAAAAAGAAACAGAAAACCTGGCTAGCTCAAAACCCGGAATACTTAGCGCAAGTGCCCGAAGAACTTAAAGAGGTGGCTATGCTCTCTGCTGGAATTGAAAATAACGAGTCTAACGATTCATCATTATAAGATATTTAATTTACTGAAATTATGTCAACCGCTCACGTAGATTTAACGGACGAAATGGGACACGAAGATCATGGACACCATGAACAAGGGTTTGTGTCGAAATATATATTTAGCACCGACCATAAAATAATTGCCAAGCAATTTTTAATTTCTGGTATTGTATGGGCTCTTATAGGAGGCTTACTATCGGTTATTTTTAGGTTACAACTTGGTTTCCCCGATATGGATATGTCGTGGTTAAGCCCACTCTTGGGTAAATGGATAAATATTGACCCCGGCACAGGTGTAGGTAAACTAGATACCGGGTTTTACCTGGCATTGGTAACTATGCATGGTACCATAATGGTGTTTTTTGTACTTACTGCTGGTCTTAGCGGTACGTTTAGTAACTTCCTTATTCCTTTACAAATTGGTGCCCGCGATATGGCCTCCGGTTTTATGAACATGCTTTCGTATTGGTTCTTTTTCTTGTCCAGCGTGATTATGTTTATTTCGTTCTTTATCTCAACCGGTCCTGCTTCGGGTAGTTGGGTTATTTATCCCCCCTTGAGTGCTTTGCCACAAGCGATGGAGGGGTCAGGTTTAGGTATGACTTTGTGGTTGGTAGCCATGGCTCTCTTTATTGTTTCTACCTTGCTAGGAGGTATTAATTACATAGCCACGGTTATTAATATGCGTACCGAAGGGATGTCGTTTACCAAGCTTCCTTTAACTATTTGGGCCTTCTTTTTAACAGCTATTATTGGTTTATTATCATTTCCGGTACTACTTTCGGCTGCTTTGTTGTTAATACTCGACCGCAGCTTTGGCACCAGCTTTTACTTGTCGGAAATTTATATTGGTGGAGAGGCTTTGCCTAATATGGGGGGTAGCCCTATTTTGTTTCAGCATTTGTTTTGGTTTTTAGGTCACCCCGAGGTGTATATTGTATTATTACCTTCGCTAGGTATTACTTCTGAGATAATTTCGACCAATTCGCGCAAACCTATTTTTGGGTATAAAGCTATGATTGGTTCCATGATGGGGATAGCTATACTTTCGTTTGTAGTATGGGCGCATCACATGTTTGTAACCGGGATGAATCCTTTTGCAGGCTCTATCTTTATGATTTTAACCCTTATTATTGCTGTGCCATCGGCCATTAAATCGTTTAACTACCTTACCACGTTGTGGAAAGGGAATATTATATTTACTCCAGCCATGTTGTTTTCAATAGGGTTGGTTTCGTTCTTTATTTCAGGAGGTATTACCGGTATCTTTTTGGGTAATGCAGCCTTAGATATTCAACTCCACGATACGTATTTTGTGGTAGCGCACTTCCATTTGGTAATGGGCAGTGCAGCTTTCTTTGGTATGTTGGCTGGGGTGTACCATTGGTTTCCTAAAATGTTTGGCCGTATGATGGATAGAAAATTAGGCTATGTACACTTTTGGTTGTCTTTTATAGGTATTTACCTGATTTTCTTTCCTATGCACTACATTGGTATTGCCGGGTACCCACGTAGGTATTACTCATTTACTAATTTTGATACCTTTAGCACCTTTGCGGACTTAAATTCTTTCATCAGTTTGGCAGCCATTGCTACCTTTATAGCCCAATTAATATTTGTGTTTAACTTTTTCTACAGTATATTCCGTGGTAAAAAAGCGACCCAAAATCCATGGAAATCGAATACTCTGGAGTGGACAACGCCTATTAACCCGGGACACGGAAACTGGCCTGGTGCTATTCCTAAAGTGTATCGTTGGCCCTACGATTACAGTAAACCCGGTGCTAAAGATGATTTTATTCCGCAGACAGTACCCTATGCCGAAACTCCGGAGAGCAACTTGCCACACGAGCAGGAATTGGCTGGGTTAGAAAGCAATAATGATAACGCTATTAAAGTAGATTAACCTTGAATAACGCAGTAAGTTATACGACTATCCGGCCTATTGCCCTAAAAGATCGCATTAAAGCGTATGTGGAACTACTCAAGCTCCGCCTTTCGTTTTTGGTTGCTTTTTCTTCGGCATTTGGGTATGCCTTAGGGGCATCTCAAATAGATTTGTTTACCTTAACTTGCTTGTTTATAGGTGGTTTGCTGGTTTCGGGTGCTTCGGTTACCATTAACCAAGTATTAGAGCGCGATTTGGATAAGCTCATGAAACGTACCCAAAACAGGCCATTACCTACCCATCGTATTACGGTTAATGCAGCCTGGATGTTTGCTTTTAGTATGGGAGTTATTGGGTTAACCATATTGGCTGTTACCACTAACATGCTTACCGTGGCCTTGTCTTTTTTGAGTCTGTTACTTTACAGTTTTGTGTACACACCCCTAAAAAAAGTGGGTCCTATAGCTGTATTTGTAGGAGCCATTCCGGGAGCTTTGCCTCCTTTGCTGGGCTGGGTGGCAGCAACGGGTCATATTTCGGTGGCTGCCTTGGTTATATTTGGCCTGCAATTTATTTGGCAATTCCCTCATTTTTGGGCCATTGCCTGGGTGGCAGACGAAGATTATAAGAAAGCCGGATTTAAACTGTTGCCTTCGGGTGGTAAGAAGGATTTAAATACCGCTTTTCAGATTATGATTTATACCCTGGTATTAATTCCGTTAGGGGTATTGCCCTCTGAATTTGGTATTACTGGGCTTTATTCGGCTTTTGTGGTTACCTTATGTGGAGCGCTATTTTTTGCACAAACATTTTATTTAATGAAACAATGCCTGGTAGGTGAGGAGCGGTCTTATAAAGCTGCCCGTTCTATTATGTTTGGCTCGTTTATTTATTTACCTGTTGTGCAATTAGCTTTAATTTTGGATAAAATATAATGGTAACGGATATTAAACTGAAAGAAGTGCCTAAAAAGCAATTGGCTATTCAACCAAAGAAATTTATTCTATGGTTGTTTATGGTATCTATTGTAATGGTGTTTGCTGCTTTAACCAGTGGTTTTATTGTGCGCCAAGCCGAAGGTAACTGGTTGGCGTATGCGCTGCCTTCACAACTGTGGGTAAGCACCTGCATTATTTTGTTAAGTAGTGGAACAGCTATATGGGCTTTAAAATCTTCTAAATCAGGAAATTTAACTACTACAAGAACCGGTTTAATTCTTACCCTGCTTTTGGGGCTGGCTTTTTTAGTTACGCAATTTTGGGTATGGAGTGTGTTGGTAGATAATAAAATATATTTTGTGGGGAACCCTGCTGGTTCCTTTTTGTATGTTTTAATGGGGGTACATGCTTTTCACTTACTTAGTGGTTTGCTGTACTTGCTTATTATGCTTATTCGGGCTTATAAGGTTCGGTCTGCAGAGCAAATCCAATTTCATTTAGGCCTTAGTACCACGTATTGGCACTTTTTGACCGGCCTTTGGGTTTATTTATATGTGTTTTTAATTATATATCATTAATAACTAAAGTATGTCAACTACAACAATAGCAACATCCGATTGGACAGGAGGGAAATCTCCTTTTAATGTAAGCTATGGTAAGCTTATGATGTGGTTATTCCTTTTATCGGATGCCTTTACATTTTCTGGATTTTTAATTGCCTATGGGTTGGTACGTTCAAGTGCAAAAGATTGGCCTGTACCCGAGGAGGTATTTAATGCCATGCCCTTTGCACATGGCCTAAATGCCCCCCTCATCTTTGTAGGTATTATGACCTTTATCCTTATTTTAAGCTCTGTTACTATGGTGTTTGCCGTAGATGCCGGCCATCGGATGGACAAGAAGGGCGTAGCCAAATGGATGGGTTGGACAATTGTTGGGGGTATTACCTTTTTAAGCTGTCAGGCTTGGGAATGGACGCACTTTATTATTGGTACCGGCAACGGTGGAGCCAATTTGGTGTGGAATGAATATGGCCCCCAAAGTTTTGCGGCATTCTTTTTCTTTATAACAGGCTTTCATGGTACCCACGTACTAAGTGGGGTTATAATTAACTACCTGGTGTACTACAATACGCTTAGGGGAGTGTACGAAAAACGAGGACATTATGATATGGTAGAAAAGGTTGGTTTGTACTGGCATTTTATTGATTTGGTGTGGGTATTTGTGTTTACCTTTTTCTATCTTGTATAATACAAAATTAAAGACCGTAATATTATGAATACTGAAGATACCAATGTTGTTGTTGAGCCCGTAGATAAGGCTAAAAGAAAACAGCTTATCCGTGTGGCTGTTATATTAACTATTATAACTGCCATTGAATTTATCATTGCCTACACCATGCCCGGAGGCACCTTGCGAACTTCTATTTTTGTGCCTATGACACTGGTTAAGGCCTTTTACATTGTTTGGGAGTTTATGCACTTAGGCCATGAAGTAAAAGGATTAAAATGGATGGTGATTGCCCCATTACTCTTCGTGGTGTGGCTCATAGTTGCCTTGCTCATGGAAGGCGAGTATATCTACGAAGTGTTATTTATGTAACCGATTACAATTTTGAACAAAAAATCAGGCTGTATGGCCTGATTTTTTGTTTATAACCTTTTGCGATAAAGTTTGAAGTATATTGAATAAACTAATAAAAATAGCGATTTTGGTGGTTACAATGGTTGTGCCGGCAGGTATCTTTCTATTTTTACGTGGGTTTGGCCAAAATGAATTTACTATTCCTGTTTATTACCAGCATGGTCTCTCTTTTACAGGTTGCAATACTGCTACCTCACCCCATAAAGTGCTTTTTGCTACTTATGCAGACCCAATGCCCCATCTGTTTTATTTTCCGCAATGGGTGCAACATCAAAATTTTTATCGCGAAGCCAGGCGTATTCACGCTAAATATCCGGCAGTACAGTTTACAGCTATTGCCGATACAATAGTAACGCCTGCCATTGGCAATGTGTGGATCGTAGATACACCCAGGCAACTACTGCAAATTGCCAACTGTGAATTAGCCTGGGGCGAAGCTACTTACCTAACGGCTCCGGATCGTTTTAACCAGTTGGTCTTAGTTGATAAACATAATCATATAAGAGGCTATTATACAGGAGATAGCCTGGAAGACATGGATAGGTTGGATATTGAATTAGACATATTATTGAACCATGCAAACGAATAAATGGCTGATTAGCATGGCCAGCATTATAGTTCCTCTGCTGGTTGCATTTTTGTTTTTTACTACCCAAGGCAGCAAAGCTCCCGATTGGGTACATTATTTACCCTTACTAAATGCGTGTATTAACGGAACTACAGCTCTATTATTGATTGTTGCCATACGCCAGGTTAAGAATGGTAATAAAAAGCTGCACCAAAGGCTTATGACTATAGCTTTTGTGCTGGGTGTTGTCTTTTTAGTTTCCTATGTTACCTACCATGCATTAGTGCCATCTACCCGTTATGGCGATATTAACCATGATGGCGTATTGCAAGTGGCTGAAAAACAAGCGGCAGGAGCTTTGCGAACCATTTACCTTGGCCTACTGTTATCACATATTTTAGCTGCGGTAGCTGCATTACCTTTTATATTAACTGCATTTACCTTTGCATTGAAACAGGAGTTTGCCAAACATCGTAAATGGGTAAGGTTTGCTTTTCCGCTGTGGCTTTATGTAGCTATTACCGGAGTGGCCGTATATGTAATGATAAGCCCATATTATTAGTGGGCTAATACTTTGTCTATTGTTTACCTACCAAAACCCAACCTTACTGTAAACATACTCCCACTTTCACTTCGTATTTACCTTGGCATTTTTCACCTTTGTGGCTAAAGATTTTATACTATGAATGCAGATCAGTTAAAAGCCTTAAACGCCCGTGTAATTGCTTTACGGGACTACCTTTGACTACGATAAGAAAATAGAAGAAATAGAAGAATTAGAGCAATTATCTGCGCAACCCGGCTTTTGGGACGACCCCAAAGAAGCCGAAAAATCCATGCAACTCATTAAAAATAAAAAGCTATGGACACATAGTTTTGAAGAAGTACAAACCGCCTACGATGATGTGGCTACACTTTATGAATTTCTTGAGAGTGGTGATGTACCCGAGCAGGAAGTTGAAGACGAATACCAAAAAGCGTTGACCAAGGTAGAGCAATTGGAGTTTAAACGAATGCTCCGTAACGAAGAAGACCAACTAAGTGCCATGCTCGAAATTAATCCGGGGGCAGGTGGTACCGAAAGCCAGGATTGGGCCGAAATGCTGATGCGTATGTACAGTATGTGGGCCGAAAAACAAGGTTTTACTTTAAAACAAGCTAATTATCAGGCAGGAGATACGGCCGGTATTAAATCGGTAACCCTCGAAATTACCGGTGATTTTGCCTATGGTTATTTAAAATCTGAAATTGGGGTACACCGCCTGGTGCGTATTTCTCCCTTCGATTCTGGCGGAAGAAGGCATACTTCTTTTGCATCGGTGTATGCGTATCCGGTAATTGATGATACCATTCAAATTGAAATTAATCCAGCCGATATTCGGTGGGATACCTTTCGTTCGGGCGGATCCGGAGGCCAAAATGTAAATAAAGTTGAAACAGCCGTGCGGCTTCATCATGCTCCATCGGGTTTGGTGGTAGAGTGCCAGCAAGAACGTTCGCAACTTAAAAACAAAGAAAAAGCACTAAAAATGCTAAAATCCAGGCTTTATCAAATAGAAATTGACAAAAAGAATGAAGCGCGCGATGCCATTGAAGGTACTAAATTGAAGATTGACTTTGGTTCCCAAATTAGAAATTATGTGTTGCACCCGTACAAATTGGTTAAAGATACCCGTACCGGAGTAGAACGTACCGATGTGCAACACGTGTTAGATGGAGACCTTATGGGATTTATTAAGGCCTTTTTAATGCAATCGGCCGGAGACACTCCAAAAGAAAAAAGTTAGTAGAGCAAGTTCACTTTGTTAGTTGAATTTAAGAAATTTTAAAGTTCAGAATTATCAAAAATAATCCCATTAAATCTTCTTTTACAGGCCAATTTTGGCTGCTATGTATAAGCTCGTTTTTATTTTTCACCAGCTTTAATATGATAATTCCTGAACTGCCTAACTACCTGACTTCGTTGGGAGGAGGTGCCTATAAAGGTTTTATTATTTCGTTGTTTACGCTTACGGCTGCCATTAGCCGACCCTTTAGTGGCAAATTAGCCGATACCATTGGCCGTATTCCGGTGATGATTATTGGTGCAGGAGTGTGTTTTGTAATTGGATTTGCCTACCCTATGGTAACCACCGTAGCCGGGTTCCTCTTGCTTCGCTTGCTGCATGGGTTTTCTACCGGTTTTAAGCCCACGGGCACTTCGGCCTATGTTGCCGATGTGGTACCTTTAAACAAGCGAGGCGAAGCCATGGGAATTTTAGGCGTTTTTGGTAGTTTAGGCATAGCTGCAGGCCCTGCCATCGGTGGTTTTTTGGCTCATTATTACAATACCGGTATTATGTTTTACTCTTCTTCGGCTTCTGCCATTTTATCGGTTGTTATTTTAATGGGAATGAAAGAAACATTGCCCGATAAGCAACGTTTTAAATGGTATCAACTGTACATCAAACGAGGTGATATTTTTGAACCTTTGGTAAAAGCACCTTCCATTGTAATGTTTTTAAGCGCCTATTCGTTTGGCGTAATTCTTACCATTATTCCTGATTTTAGCGATTATTTAGGGGTGGCTAACCGAGGCTACTTTTTTGCCAGTTTTACTGCGGCCTCTATATTGGTACGGGTAGTTGCCGGTAAGGTATCTGATACCTATGGCCGCCTGGCTGTACTGCGGGTTTCTACCCTTATGGTGATGGTGGCAATGCTTACGGTAGGTTTGGCTACCACACCTGCTTGGCTTTTGCTATCCGCTGCTTTTTTAGGGGTGGCTGCGGGTATGAATTCTCCAACCATTTTTGCCTGGACTATCGATTTAAGTAACCCATTACGTAGAGCCCGGGCAATGGCTACCATGTATATTTCAATGGAAGTGGGTATTGGTTTAGGCGCCATAGTTTCAGGTTTTCTTTTTGGTAATCATACCGACCGGATTCCTTATACGTTTTTTGTGGGTGCTTTGCTGGCCGGTTTAGCTTTTTTATATGTAAGGTATGGCTATAAGGCTCCGCTAAATATTGAATCTAACGCTCTCCAGGATGAAAAATAAATGGTTACTTTTATTTGTGTTGGATGCTGCTCTGCATTTACTTACTACCTGGGTTGAGTTGCCCTTGCTAAACCATATTACCAAGCCTTTGCTTATGGTGTTTTTGGCCGGCTATTTTATAAGCCAGTCCAATACTCAGCATAGTGTGTGGGTTTTGTTAGCTTTGATTTTTTCGTGGTTAGGCGATGGCTTTTTAATGTATCAGCATGTAAAACCTATCTATTTTATGCTGGGTTTGGGTTCCTTTTTGCTGGCGCATGTAAGCTATATGGTTAGGTTTAGTTTTTTTAAAACAGTGGTACCTATTAAGCTTGCGCTTATAGGGGTAGGGGTGTGCATTTTGTACGGTGGGGTGTTGCTAATGCAGCTCTGGCCGGGTTTAGGAGGTCTTAAATTGCCTGTGGTTTCGTATGCATGGGTGCTTATGGCTATGGGCAGCATGGCTTTTCTTAAAACCTGGCGTAGTCAATCCATAATTACCCTGGGTGCTTTGTTGTTTATTATCTCCGATTCGCTTATTGCCTATGATAAGTTTGTGCAGCCCATTACAGCCAGTCGGTTTTTAATTATGAGCACCTACATTGCGGCTCAGTTTCTATTAATACAAGGTCTTCGGGAATCTTAACCGGCTAGCGGTATAAGCGCTACTTAGCAAAGCGTACCAAATGTACTGCAGAAACAAGCAAGGACTACCTTAAAAGTACTACTCCGCCATATTTTTCAATAGTACCACGGTCTCTAAACGAGCTGGTATAGCGTACCACCCAACTGTATTGCCCGGCAGGCAAAGGTTCTCCATTTAAGGTGCCGTCCCAGGCAAAAGCAGGATCTGATGAATTATATACCAACTCGCCCCAACGATTGTAGATAAATATCTCAAAGGTATCTACGTATTTGGTAAACAGCGAATAGGTACTATTTACTCCACCCGGTTTAAAGGCATTGGGGCCACTTACCACCGGAATACAATCTTCAACGGCATTCGATTGGTCTTCGGTAACGCACCCAAAGCTGTTGGTGCCTTCAAACGTGTAGAGCCCACCAATAGCTAATTGTATGGCTTGTGTGGTTTCTCCGGTACTCCATAGGTAGCTCACAAAGTTAGGCCCTGCATCCAAGGTAAGTAGGCTGTCGTCTGGGCAAAATACCGGGGCACTGGATAGGTTAGAAGGAGTTAATGGAATCCTGTTTATAACAATAGAATCGGCCTGGCTGCAACCGCTTCCTGTGTCAATTACCTCTGCTTTGTACAAACCTTCGTCTAAAGCAGTAATGGTAGAGCCGGTTTGCACCAGTTCGCTATTATTTAAAAGCCATTTATACGTGAGCGCCTGGTTGCCGCTACCACCATTTACGTTGGCTGTAAGGGTAAAAGGCTGGCCGTCATCGCAAGCCAAGGATGAGCTTACGCTAACCGTAAAAGCTGCCGGAATAGTTACATTAATAGCTTCGGTTTGGTTACAACTTTGGTTTATAGTGTGCGAGGCTGTAACAGAATACGTATTGGTACCAGTAATACTAACGGTAATGCTTTGCGTAGTTTCACCGGTACTCCAAATATATCCCAAATTGGCCCCGTTATAGCCGCCATTTCCTTGAGCTGTAAGTGTAACAATGCCATTGCAAATATTGGATCGATCCTCATCAATGCTAAGGGTAGGTGTAGGGGTAAGCACAACATTTACCTGTTGTATATTTTCGCAAGTAACGGGCGGTCCGGTAGTAGCCGATGCCCTAAACGATACAGTGTTGCTGCCCAAAGAGGTGTATGCCTGCGATAATGGATTACCTGCTGTGGCAAAGTTATCAAGGCTCCATTCCAGGTTGGTACCCGTAGTTAGGCTGGTTACAAAAGGGGTAAAGTCTAACGAAGTGCCACATTGCAAAATGGGGTTAGCACCAATGGTTAGGTCGGACAGGGCAGGGGTGCCTATTACTAAGTTTTGAGCTACCGGAGGGCTTGTGGCCGGGTTGCCTATCCAGGTAGCAATACAATTTGGGGTGGCATCTTCTTGAATTTCAAGTGTATAGGTGCTTGCCGGCAGGTTGCTGATTGTAAAGTTACCGGCCCCTGTACCGGTTCCGGTAAATGTAGTGCCGGCATTATTTACATCGCGCAAGGTGGCCGTAAAACTACCCAAACTGCCGGAGTTTACCGTTACGGTATAGTCCACACGACCATCGCCACCTGCACAGCTTTCGTCTGTAGCGGTAGCAGCCGTTATGCTAAAATTGGTCGGGTTAGTAACCACCACATTTATGGTTTGCCTACAACCTGTTACATTATTGGTAAACGTTAAGGCGTTGGTTCCGGCCGGAATACCCGGTATATTAAAGGGTAAGGGTGTGGTATCAGTTATGGTACCGGAAACCCCTGCTACATCGTAGGTAAAACTGCCCGGGGTAGTAATAGTAGTTATATCAATGGTGCCATCGGGAGATCCACAACTGGCCGGGGCGCCTTCAACAGCCGTAAACACCGGAGCCGCATTAACCGTAATAATTACCTGGTCTGTTACGGTGCACGAGCCAATGGAACCTCCTAAATTGATAGTGGCATCTACTTGTATGGTGTAGGTGCCTGCTGCCAGGTTTTGAGCTCCCACGTCAAAAGAACGTGTTCCAGGCTGAGCTAACCCGTTAATAGTCCAAACATAGGTATCTGCATTTACCTGAGAATCCAGTATTAAAGGGTCGTTTTCACAAATAGTTTGATCCGGGCCTACATCAATGGGTAAGGGAGGCCCTACAAAGGTGGCAGCAGTGGTGGTGCAGCCACTGGTACGGTCAGTAATAATTACATTGTAATTACCCGAGGTAGTTACGGTTATACTTGGAGTGGTTTCTCCTGTGTTCCAGGCAAAATCTAAATCAGCTATATTGGAGGGTGGGGTATTGTAC
The DNA here is from genome assembly GCA_026994125.1 of Cyclobacteriaceae bacterium. GTDB lineage: Bacteria > Bacteroidota > Bacteroidia > Cytophagales > Cyclobacteriaceae > JAKISE01. Next base: position 13,573 of record JALWRJ010000312.1, read on the forward strand.
ACAGGCAATGTGGCACTGGCTCCACATAAAAATGTATTGGTGGGTAAATCAGAAGTTTGAGGGGGAGGGCTAACAGTAATTATTTCATTAAAGGTTCCCACCGGGTTGATACACCTGTTTTTTATGAGCAATGCTACACTGTGGTCGCCTGAGGTTGACAGCGTAAGGGTATCTTGCAAATTCGTAGAGGTAAACACAATATTCCCCGAAGGGTCTGATATTTGCCACTCTACTGAATCGATACTAGAGGTAGTGGTAGCTGTAATATAAACGGGCTGGCCAATACATACCGGGCTTGAAACAGTAATACTCCCGGTACTGCCTGCGGTTCCGTTTTGTTGAATAAAATTAGGTAACCCCAACCTGCTGGTTTTACCGGCCAGGTTAAACGAGCTTGCATTATAGGTAGAAGCCTGTAAGGTATCGGCTATTACATTTATGGTACCAAGTGCCGGGCTCCCGTTTTCGGCTACATATACCTGGCCATCGGGGCCGGTTTGTATGGCACCTACTTCTATGCCCGGGCTTATGATGGGCATGCTTAAGTTAAGGCTATCATTAAAATCGAGCCAGTACTCCATAATTTGTGAAGAAGCTCCGTTGGCAATAGATACCAATATTTTAGGGCCGCTAAACTCAATTCCATAGGCATTGCCCGTGGCACCGGCAGCTGTTAAATCGGCTCTGCGCAAATTGCTTACCTGGCCATTGGCTGCATTAAAATCGAACACATCCAGGTAACTGGTAGTGGTTCCATTTAGGGTTTCAACTACGGCCAAGCCTAATAAACTCCCATTTAGTTTCATATAACCTTTGCCGTTTTCGGGTGCGGTAAACAAATATTCTTTGCCCACGCTGCTTACTACCGGAGTGCCTATGCCGGTAGCACTTATGGGATAGGCTCTAAAATTATTATTGCCGTATTCATGGATAATTACCCAGTTATTAGAGGCGGTAATCCGCTCGGTGCTTCGTGCAAAGAGCAGTACATTTTTTTCAACTACAGCTCCTTTTCCATTATTAGCCTTTAAATCAAATAAAGAATAGCTAAAATGGTAGGAGGTACCTGTAGATCCAATATTATTCTCGGTAGTAAAAATATAAAACAGGGTTTCATCGCCCGGTACTGCCACTGCAATAACCGATTGTGCTGCCGGACCCGTGGCATTAGGAGTGCCCCCCAAACCGGAATCAATTTGTGTATGGGTTTGGTCGTAAATCACATCGCCATCGGTATAAAAAATGATCTCCCCATTTCGGTCTGATACGGCTGTACAACCCTCCATGGCATTCATTTGCCCATCGGTGAGGGCATTGGTGGCCGGTGGGTTAAAATCGATACCGGCCTGGTTGCCAAAATACCACACATTGGCACGTTGGCTGGGGGCAATACCTGGTATGGTGGTGTCATATTCCTGCACTTGCACTCCGGCATAGGTAGAGCAGCCGGTACCAGGGTCAGTTGCCACTACATAGTAGTAACCTGCCGAGTCAGGAGTAAGTGTTTTACCCATATCTCCATTACTCCAGGCATAGGTTAAGTTGCCGGGGTCGTTTTGTACCTGTACGGTAACACTAAATGGTGTACAGGTGGGGCCGTATTGGGGAAGCTCACACTGGCAAGCCACTGTATCCTGGGGCAGGGTAAGCTGTGCCTGAAAATCGTTAATGGTAACCGGCATATTAAACGTACGAGCCTGGCCATTTAAATTGGCACGCATGGTTACCGTATAAGTACCTGCGGTTGTGTAGGTATAAAAAGGGGCAAAGTCGGTACTGGTGTTGCCATCTCCAAAATCCCATTGAATACTATTAGGAGCAGGCGACACCTGGGGGTAGAAAGTGGTAGGTGCATTGGCACAATTACCTGCTGTTGTAAATGTTAAGCTATTAAACACCGGGGGGCGTGTGGGAAGCAAAGCCGGAAACTGCAATGAGTTAAAATTGGTGCCGTTTTCAATGGCGGGGGTGTAGGTAGTTAAGGCAGCTACCGAATCAATGTCGGTAAGCATTCCAATTAAAAAAGGTCCGCTAGAGGTTTCCTGATAGAGATGATATAAATTACCATCCGGCCCTTTTTGTAGCCCGTAGCTACCAAATACAGGGCTTGGGATAACCGATTGTGGCGAAAGCACAATGGTGGTATCTACCAAATCGAATTGCATAAGGTTACCCGTGGTACCGGCTCCATTACCAAAAATAGAATAATATAATTTAGAACCGTCATTCGAAAAAGCGACATCAAAAATGGCTTCTCCGGTGGCTCCTACATTGCTTACGCCTGAGTTTGGTATTTCTTTATCAAAACTCAGGGTGCCGGTGGCCAGGTCTATATCTAACAGCTGAATGTTTACATTAGCGCTTTTAGGAGCTACGGCAATTTTACTGGAGTCGGCATTAAAAGTAATGTGAGCCGCATCCATTACTGCTCCTAAGTTAACTACCGCTTCGCTCCAACTAGCCGGTGTGCTGTTATCAATGGTAAGCACTTTATAGGTATTGCTGCCTTGGTCTAAGGTAATTAAATAGTAGCCATTGTTGGCATCGTTGGCAATGGCCAACATACCATCAGCCGGGGTTGCCGTGCTGTTGGCTATGGCATTATTCATTTGAATGGCTGTGCCCAGCGGGGGTTGTAATAGGGTGGCATTGCCCGGGTCGGCCATGTCAATTTCAGAAAACTGAATGCCTGAAGCCGCTGTATTGGTAAAAATATAATACCTGTCGTTGTTACCGGGCACCGGGCTTATAGCTACACTCTGATTTTTTTGCGGATCGGCTTGCAAGGTAGTGGTAGTGGCTCCGTTCATTTTTACAAACGAAGCATCGTAAATATCTATGCCATCGGTGTAAAAAAGCAGGTCGCCCGTTTCGGGTTGGTTGGCCGTAGCATTTCCTTTGCCGGTTATATTAAACGGAGGCTGTTTATATCCGGTAATAAGTACTGGTACATCGTTGGGACGTGTAAATTCAACGGCCTGGTTGTTGTTTCCAAAATACCAATGTTGCAAGGCAAAATCCTGCGCTATTACAGGGCGAACCATAAAAAACACACTAAGAAAGCCAAAACTAAGGATAACCTTTTTTACACAAATGGGCATATAGCTGAAATACTAAATTTACTATTGTAACGTTAAAATATCATCTTTGGATACGTTGGGTTAAAAATAAAGTGACCCCACCGCAAAGAAGTTTACTAAACTAATTGATTATTTGGTAAAATTACTGTGTTCGTAATTAGAAGTTTAATTAATTATGATTTGGCTGTTGAGCTATTTTTCATTGTATCTTTAAATTAACCTTTATTGAAGGATAAATAAAATAGCGAATAGCCAACAAATTATGCGTAACAACGTAAGTTTACATGGCTAAAGTTTTAGTTTTTTAAGAATATTGGTCTAATTTGCCAACAAATAATTTTAAATAAAGCCCATTGAATAGAAATCTCATTTTAAGTTTTTTGTGTATAGGAGTTGCCATATCGGCTTCATTTGGGCAAGATGTACAATATTCACAGTTTTACTCGGCACCCTTGTACCTAAACCCGGCCTTTACAGGAGCTACCCAGCTTACCCGTGTAGGGAGTAACTACCGAAACCAATGGCCTGCATTAGAAGCTAATTTTACTACCCTGGCTGCTTATGTCGATCATTTTATGGATGATAAAAATAGTGGCGTGGGTTTTTTGATTCAAACCGATAAAGCCGGTTTGGCTGGTTTGCGTTCTACCAGTTTTACAGGAACTTATGCGTATCAACTGCCTGTATCAGAGCAATTTACTGTTAGAATGGGAGCTAATGCCGGCTATTATTTACGCAATATTAATTTTTCGAATTTAACCTTTGGCGATCAGTTTGATCCTGTAACCGGGCAGCCCAACGGAGCTCCAACGGGTGAGCAGTTTGACAAGGGTGCCTATAAGAGTTTTTTTAATGTGGGGACAGGAGCTTTATTGTATTCCGATGATGTATGGTTGGGCTTAGCGGTGGATCATTTAAACCGCCCCAATCAATCGTATATAGGAGAAGAAGACAGGCTGCCTATGAAATTTTCGGTGCATGGAGGGTATAAATTTAAGTTCAGCTCCGGGGTTGCCGGCCAGGGTATGTACGCCAGGCCACAGGAGCGTAGCCTAACACCCACCTTTCAGTACAAAAAGCAAGGTATTTACCAGCAAGTAGATTTAGGTATGTATTTTACGTACGACCCGCTTATTTTTGGTTTGTGGTACCGCGGTATTCCTTTTAGGCAGGTTAATGGGTTTGCCAATAACGAATCGGTAGTAGTGCTGGTTGGGTTTACCAAGCGTAGTAAAGATACTATATTTAAGGTGGGCT
>JALWRJ010000313.1 GCA_026994125.1 Cyclobacteriaceae bacterium
GCATTGTTCCTGTAGTAGATACGGCCATGAAACAAGCCGGAATTACAGCTGCACAGCTAAGTGCCATTGCTTTTACACGAGGCCCCGGCCTGTTGGGTGCTTTATTGGTGGGCACTTCGTTTGCCAAAGCCATGGCCCTGGCATTGAATATTCCATTAATAGAAGTAAACCACATGCAGGCACATATTTTGGCTCATTTTATCGATGAACCCTCCCCCAGGTTCCCATTTATTTGCCTTACGGTAAGTGGAGGCCATACGCAGTTGGTGCTGGTAAAAAGCCCTACCGATATGGATATTATTGGCCAAACAAAAGATGATGCGGTAGGGGAAGCTTTTGACAAAGCTGCCAAAATGCTTGGTTTGCCTTATCCGGGTGGCCCCTTAATAGATAAATACGCCCAAAAAGGCAACCCACATCGGTTTAGTTTTCCTGATACCAATATGCCCGGCCTTAACTATTCGTTTAGTGGAATAAAAACAAGTATTTTGTATTTTTTGAGGGATGAGCTAAAAAACAATCCCGATTTTATTCAACAAAATTTACCGGATTTATGTGCCAGTATTCAATATTCCCTGGTAAAAATGTTAATGACTAAGCTTAAAAGGGCTTCGCGCGAATTGGATATTAAGGAAATTGCGATAGCCGGAGGTGTTTCGGCAAATTCAGGTTTACGAGCCGCTTTACAACAAATGGAAAAGGAAAAGAATTGGAATGTATATGTTCCTGATTTTCAGTATTGTACCGATAATGCCGGTATGATAGCTATGGCAGCGCATTTTAAATTTGAAGCCGGGCAGTTTGTGGGGCTGCAGGTAGGGCCGCTTGCACGCATGGAGTTTTAAATTTACCACATGGAAAAAAGGTTTAAAATTGGTAAAAAAGCATATTATAGCCACCAGGTACAGCTCAGCGACCTGGCCGTATTCGAAGAAGGCATGGTACATCCGGTGTGTAGTACATTTGCACTTGCAAAGCATATTGAGTGGGCTTCGCGCATATTTGTGCTAGAAGTAAAGCATTCGGACGAAGAAGGAATTGGTACCTACCTGCACATTAAACACGCATCTCCGGCCTTGCTACATCAGGTAATGCAATTTGAGGCTACCATAACCGCCTTAAAACAAAATGAATTAATTTGTGAGGTGGTAGTTAAAGTGGAGAAGCGTATCATTGCTAAAGCCTATACCGGACAAAAAATAATTAAAAAGAAGAGATTGAAAGAGATTTTTTCTAGTTTAGAAAATAACGATGGCAAAGAAAAAAGATAGATTTTCAAATTCGATTAATATACGAAACAAATCGGCCGGCTATGAATTCGAGCTGCTAGATAAATATACGGCCGGTATGGTGTTACAAGGTACTGAAATTAAATCGATTAGAGAAGGAAAAGTAAACCTGAAAGATGGCTATTGCGGGTTTTACCGTGGCGAACTTTATGTATTTAATATTCATATTAGCCCCTATAAACAAGGTACTCATTTTAACCATACCAGCACAAGGCAACGAAAGTTATTGCTTAACAAGGCAGAACTTAGTAAAATTGAGAAGAAAATTGCCGAAAAGGGGCTTACATTGGTTCCCGTTAGGTTGTTTTTAACAGAACGTGGATTGGCTAAGCTGGAAATAGCGTTGGCAAAAGGTAAAAAATTACACGATAAACGTGAATCTATTAAGGAAAAGGATATTAAACGAGACCTCGAAAGACTAGAATTTTGACACCGGAGCATAGCGAAAATAAGGATAATAAGGGCATTTGCCGGTTGGCGGTAGTACCGGTACGTTCGTACCCTTCCGAAACCTCGGAGATGGTTACTCAGCTATTATTTGGTGACCACTACAAGGTGCTCGAACAAATGAATAATGGTAAATGGCTTAAAATAGAAATTCATTTTGATGAATATTTGGGCTGGATTGATGCCAAGCAACACTATGCCATCTCCGATGCTTATTTTAATCATTTAAACGATGTAAATTTTAAAATTTGTACCGATATAAACGGTAGCCTATTGTTTAATAAAACACCTATTCAAATTTTGATAGGTAGTATTTTGCCTATTTCCTCCATGGAGTTGTTCGATATGGAAGACCAACTGGCTTTTAATGGAGATTCGCATAACCTGGGCAATGCCATGGGGTTTGATTTTATAAAACAAATAGCTTTTAAATACTTAAATGCTCCTTACCTGTGGGGAGGTAAAACTCCGTTTGGTATTGATTGTTCCGGGTTTATACAAATGGTATTTAAAATAGCTGGCTATAAATTAAGTCGCGATGCCAGCGAACAAGCGTTGCTAGGCACTAAAGTTTCCTCCCTGGTTCAGGCTCAACCTGGCGACTTGTGTTTTTTTGGTACCAAAACAAAAATTACCCATGTGGGTATGTTGCTGCCCGAAAACAAAATTATCCATGCCAGTGGCTGTGTGCGAGTTGACTCCCTCACCGAACAAGGTATTTTGCACGCTACTACTTCAGAACTTACACATAAGCTCCAATTAATTAAACGCGTAATTCGGGGATAATTTCTTTACCAATTGCTTAAAATAATTTGCATTCCTTCTATCAATCTTTTTACTGATAGTAGGTAGTTGTTCATTTACAAGCCTTTAAGTTATTTTATAATAGCCCCGCAAAGTAGCAAAATTTAATAAAACGAAAATATCTGCTACAGTCTGCCTAAGAATTTCTAATTTAGGGCAACATTTAGGTGTTTTTTATGAATAAAGAAGACGAACTAAAAAAGTTGGCGGCTAAAATAGATAAGCTATTGTATAAACAAAATCAGCTTACTAATGAACTACTGCAACTTAAAACCGAACTTGCCGATAAAGTAGGAGAGAAGCTTGTAAGTACTCAAGATATATTATCCGAAAAAGATAGCCAAGAAGATATTTGGACACCACCTCCAGCTGCTAAACCAACCTTAAAACAAAAACTAGGTAAAAAACTACCGGCACATCTTAAACAAAATACCGAAAAGTTTATTGGCGAAAACCTTATTAGCATATTGGGGGTAGTTGTGTTGGTTATTGGTGTGGGTATTGGTGCAAAATATGCCTTCGAACACCAAATGATTAGCCCCATTATGCGCATTATAGCCGGTTATGTTATTGCTATTGGGTTGCTTGGTTTTGCTATTAAATTAAAACCAAATTACCATAATTTTAGTGCAGTACTTTTAAGTGGCTCTTTAGCTATAATGTATTTTTTAACCTTTGCTGCCTACGATTTTTACAGCCTGCTTCCTAAACTTATGGCCTTTGCCATTATGGTTATTCTTACGGTGTTTACCACCTTGGCATCTCTTAAATACAATAAGCAGGTAATTGCCCATATTGGGTTTGTGGGTGCGTATGCTGTGCCTTTTTTATTGAGCGATGGGACAGGGAGTGTCGCTATGCTTTATAGCTATATGGCCATTGTTAATTTAGGTATTTTGGTGGTTTCGGTTAAGCAATATTGGAAATCGCTTTACTATACGGCTTTTGTATTTACCTGGGTAATTTACCTGGCTGCTTTTGATAATAAGCTGCATATCCCTGATGATTTAACGCTTTTGCTTAGTTTTTTGAGCGTCTATTTCCTTACTTTTTATACTGTTTTTATAAGTTACAAGGTGGTTCACAAAGAACTGTTTTTAAAGATTGATATCCTAATGCTGTTGTCTAATGCCCTGGTAGCCTATAGTTTGGGCTATTACATGTTATCCGATTTTACAGCAGGCAAAGCCTACCTGGGTATTTTTACTGTAATTCATGCGTTTATTCATTTTGGAGTGGCTTTGCTTATTAAGAAACAAAACCTGGCCGATCGTAACCTTTTTTACCTGGTTATTGGCCTGGTGCTTACTTTTATAACTATGGCCATTCCTGTACAGCTAAATGGCCACTGGGTTACTTTGTTATGGACTGGCGAAGCATTGGTACTTTTTGGTATTGGCCGCAACCGGCAAGTACCCATGTACGAAAAAATGGCCTACCCGCTTATGTTGTTATCTGTTTTTAGTTTGTTTCAGGATTGGAGCCAGGCCTACCAAGGGGTGTACGAATACACCACCAAAAGTAATCTTACACCATTTTTTAATGTTCAATTTTTAACCTCTTTACTTTGTGCTGTCGGTTTTGGCACTTTGGTTTATATAAAAGCAAGGTTTAAAATAGAAAATAAAGTATTTAAAAACCAAGATTACACACAACTACTTTCGGTACTTATGAATATTGCCTTTGCGCTAATTGCCTTTGCCACCTTTGCGCTGGAATTAGCCAATTATTGGAATCATGCCTACTTTGGTTCTGCAATAAAAGTAACTGTAGAAGCTTTAGATACCGAAATAACCCAATTTAATGATAGTCTTAAAAACATAGGAGGTATTTGGAGTTTTAACTATACACTTTTCTTTTTAAGCCTGTTAGCGTTTATTAATACTAAGTATATTAAAAACGAAAAACTTGCCTATGTAAACTTAATTTTAGCGGTTTTAGGTATTGTATTGTTTTTAACCAAAGCCTTATTTCTGCTAAGTGAATTGCGTGAAGTTTATTTGCATCCAGACTTGCATACCTATTTTACGGCAAGCCCTATGTACATCTATCTTAGGTATATTTCACTACTATTTTTAGTGGCTATGGTGTGGATGGCTTACTACACCACTAAGCAGCCTTTTATGCACAAATCGTTTCATCGCCCGTTTGTTTTATCGTTGGCATTTATTGTGCTATGGGTAGCCAGTAGCGAGCTTATTCACTGGTTAGATATGGCCCAGGTAGAAGGTACCTATAAATTAGGACTAAGTATTTTATGGGGAGTTTATGCCTTGGTGCTGGTAGCTCTTGGTATTTATA
>JALWRJ010000314.1 GCA_026994125.1 Cyclobacteriaceae bacterium
AAGGCTTGTAAGCCACCAATGAAATTATTAGCTTTAAATTTTGAGACAATTTCTTCTTGTCTTATATCTCTTGAAGTCTTTTTCATCTTGGTGCTGTTTGAGTTGAATATTACTAAATATAATAAATATAAAGTATAAATGAAATTTTCTATATTCTTTTCAAAATTGCAAGAGGCTCCCTGGTATGGCGCATTTTTACAACCTGTACTTGATAAAATAGATAAGCCCGGTAAGGTGCTGGATATTGGAACGGGTAGTGGTAAACTGTTGCAGCTATTGGTAAACGAAAAAGGCATGAAATGTACAGGGGTAGATACGGACAGCGCAATGTTGTTGGAAGCCAAGAAGAAATTGAAAAAGTTGCCTGTTAACTTACAATTAATTGCACCGGGACTGCCTTTACCATTTAAACAGCAAAGTTTTGATTTTATAACGATATGTAGTGTGTTGTTTCATTTAAATGAGACCATGATAAACAACCTCTTAATGGACTCATTACAATTGCTAACTAAAAATGGTAAAGTTATCGTATTAACACCTACGGGGCAGCATACTTTATGGAAGCTAAGTAAACATTTTTTTTCCTTACAAAATTGGAGCATATATGTATGGTACAAAGCAACACAACAACGTGCTAAGGTTTGGGGTAGCCGGCAATATCTGAAGCACTACTGTATGAAACACAATCTTAGCTACCAGCGCCATCTTGTGATGCATGGTTTTGCACAGGTAGAAACTATATCTCGTTAATTTTTTTACTCAAACAAAATATAATAAATATAATGTATAATAATTAAATTTTAAAATCATGAAAAAATCAATTCTTTTATTTGTTTTAGTAGTAGCCAGCATAAAAATACTGGCACAGTCAAACCCAGGTAAAGCCAGGATATCTGTAGAAATTGACCCTTCTACCTTTGTGTTTAAAGGCTATGCGTTTCATGTAAGGGTGCAACCCAAAAACAGCCAACATTTGTTGTTGGGTGCCGGCACTTACGCAATGAACTTTCCTGATGTTTTAGTTAACCTAAACAAAAACAATAAGGATATGGGGTGGCAAGTTCGGCTAAATCAAGGATATGGCTTATTTGGGGAATACCACTTTAGCGATGTAAATAAAAAGTGGTTTGTTGGTACTCAGCTAGCTATACAACAATACACTATTGCACAAGAAAACACCCCCGGAGAAGCTGATTATACTACCATGTTGGCGATGGCTTTAGGGGGATATACATGGCAGCCCTTTAATGTGCCCATATATTTTAAATTTTGGGGTGGCATGGGTTATACTACTAAAATTGCTGGTGAAAACACTCTAGGTAATAGCAGCTATAATATAGCTCCACTATTATTTTTTGGTGCTTTGCACGTGGGTTATACTTTTTAAAGTAGCTAGTTAAACTTGAGTTTAATGCCTGTGAGAAAACTTTAACCCGGAAAAAGTAAAAAAAGGGAATATAGAAGCGTTATTCCCTTTTTTTAAAGGCAGGTAGTTTATTATGGGCTAGAAAATCGCAGCAAGATTTATAATAGGTTTACTCCTTTACAATATTTTTTGAGCGGCTCAAGTAGTTTACTCCTGAAGATGCAGCTATCTTTGAGTATGGCAACAAAAGAATTAAAGAAAGCACAACGAATGCTTTGGATGTTTGGGCTGTTTAAAATACCTCTTATTGGGTTTGTTAAGCCTCGTTTATTGGAGCTTACCAACCAACGAATGGTTGTAAAAATTAAGCTACGAAGAAAAACCCGCAACCACTTGGGCAGTATGTATTTTGGGGCTTTAGCCATTGGAGCCGATTTAGCAGGGGCATTTCAAAGCTTTTATTTAGCGGATAAAATGAAGGTAAAGCTATCAATTGTATTTAAGAACTTTGAAGCAGAGTTTATAAAACGCCCTGAGTCGGATGTGTACTTTATTGCCAATGAAGGTGATAAAATAACATCTATGGTGGAGGAAACCATTCAAACCAAAGATCGCGTTACTAAAAATATTTCCATTCAAGCAGTTACGGGTTACCCCATTGCCACCGAGGTAGTATCGGAGTTTACGCTGGGGCTTTCAGTAAAGGCAAAAGGCTAATGGGCGTGTAGCATCTGTAACAAGCTGGTTTTAATAATAAAAAAGCAACACCAAGTGCTGCTTTTTTACTGGATTTAAGGTTTTTATTCTTTACCCCAAAAAATCTACTAATAAACGGTTACGAGAATCGTGTTGTAGTTTTTTAATGGCTTTTTCCTTTATTTGCCTTACCCGTTCACGAGTAATGTTTAAGGTTTCGGCAATTTGTTCTAACGAAATAGCGGTTTGTTCACCAATGCCAAAATACATCCGTAGTACTTGCTGCTCTCGAGGGTCTAAGGTGGCCAATGAGCGTTCTGTTTCAATTTGCAATGAGCTGGTGTATTCCAAATCGCCATCGGTTTTTAGCATGGCGGTATCTTCGAGTACATCTAAAAGCGAATTGCTTTCACCTTCGGCAAACGGAGCATCTACCGATACGTGGCGGGTGCGGGCACTCATGGTTCCTTTCAGCTCTTTATCGTCCATTTCAAGAATTTCGGCCAGTTCCTGGTCGGTAGGGGCACGGTTGTATTTTTGTTCCAGCTCGGCCATGGCTTTATTAATTTTGTTTAGGCTACCCACCTTATTTAATGGAATACGCACCAACCTGGAATGTTCCGCTAATGCTTGCATAATAGACTGGCGTATCCACCACACAGCATACGAAATAAACTTAAACCCTCGTGTATGATCAAATTTTTGAGCAGCTTTAATAAGGCCTAAGTTTCCTTCATTTATTAAATCGTTTAGGGTTAGGCTTTTGTTTTGGTATTGTTTGGCTACAGACACCACAAAACGCAAATTCGCTTTTACTAATTTTTCAAGTGCAGCTTCATCTCCATCTTGAATCCGTTGGGCTAATACTACTTCTTCTTCCGAAGTAATCATCTCAATTTTGTTTACATCCTGAAAATACTTTTCAAGCGATTGGTTTTCACGGTTGGTTATGTTTTGGGTAATCTTTAGCTGTCTCATGCTCTAAGGTTAAGTTTAGAAGTTATTGCTGTTAGGTGTAAAAGCTAAAAACAAAGGTAGGTATTTTTCGTTTGGTAAGGGGTTTGCTAACCTTATACCCGAGGTATTGGTGTTTAGCCACGTTAGGGAAGGTAGAAAAATTCCTATTATATTAAAAGCCATACAGTCTGCGAAATTAAAGAGTACAGAATAAAAAAGGGCAAAAAAAATAATTTTTCTGATGGCTTATTGGATGGTAGCTGGTGGACTACCTTACCTTATGGTCCTTAGTAGTATAGGGCATTTTTTGTTGGAACGCAATGTTTACTTGCTTAAGCTATGCTTTCTGCATCAAACCAACCTAAATTGTCATCGAAAATATCCTGGTCTCAGGCTTATTGTCAATCAGTCTTCGGTCAAGGGCCATACACACATTACGAATGTACATCCGGCCTTCTTCCGAAACCCTTATTTGCTTTTCGCCAATGGTAAGCAAACCATCCGATTCCATTTCCTTTAACCTGTTAAGGCTATCCTCCAAATCATCGATGTTTAAAGAAGGGTCTTCCCAGCTGGTTTCTAACTGGCACATCAAATTGAGGATATGCTGACGCACAATTAGGTCGTTTTTAGTAAGCAAATGACCCCGAAATATGGGTATTCTACCTTCGTTAACAGCGTTGGTATAATCTTCAATTTTCTTCTCGTTTTGAGCAAAACTATACCACGAATCGCTGATGGAGGAAGCTCCCAGGCCAATCATCAACTTAGTTTTGCCTGCAGAATAGCCCATAAAATTACGGTGCAGCTTATTATTTTTCATCGCTTTGTAAAGCGAGTCGGTGGGTAGGGCAAAATGATCCATCCCAATTTCTAAGTAGCCATTTTCGAAAAACAACTGCTTCCCTAGCTCGTATAAATGCCGTTTTTCATCGTCTTTGGGCAAATCATTTTCATCAAATCCACGTTGACCCACTCCTTTTATCCAAGGTACGTGGGCATAGCTGTAGTAGGCAATGCGATCGGGCATTAGCTCAATGGTTTTAGCAATGGTATCTCTAATGCTGCTTTCGTGCTGAAAGGGGAGGCCGAAAATTAAATCGTGACTTACCGATGTATAACCAATGGCCCTGGCGGTTTCGGTTACTGTTTTTACAGCATCAAATGATTGCACTCGGTTCACAGCCTTTTGTACTATGGGATCATAATCCTGGATGCCAAAACTGCATCGTCTAAAACCTACATCGTAGAGTGCTTGCAGGTGCTCTTTGGATGTATTGTTGGGGTGGCCTTCAAAACTGAACTCATAAGCATCACACCTATCTGCCCATTTAAAAATGCCATTAATAAGCGTTTGTAAATTTTCAGGCGAAAAAAACGTGGGTGTTCCTCCACCTAAATGAATCTCTTTTATGCGAGGACGCTCGGGCAAGAGGTTAACATATAATTGCCACTCCTTTAGTACGGTGGTAATGTAGGGGTCTTCTACTTCGTGCCGTTTCGTGATGTGCTTGTGGCAAGCACAAAACGTACACATACTCTCGCAGTAAGGTAAGTGAATGTACAAACTCAACCCCTCCGAATGGTTGCTTTCGTTAAACGCACGGATTACCGTTTGCTCCCAATCGGTTTGGGCAATGCCTTGCTTGTCCCAAAAGGGTACGGTGGGGTAGCTCGTGTAACGAGGCCCGGGCACGTTGTATTTTTGAATGAGAGTTGAATTCATGTTTTTACTTTTAACCGCAAGGTGCGCTAAGAATGCGCAAAGTTCGCTAAGGCTTTGCGAACCTTGCGTTTATCTCTATTTATAAT
>JALWRJ010000315.1 GCA_026994125.1 Cyclobacteriaceae bacterium
CTCCTTAACCAGCATGTTGGCCATGTTAATTAAATGCTTTGCTTTATTGTTGGGGTAGGTAACCGATTTTATGAGCGAAAACACCTCATCGAAGTGAGCCACCGCCAAATGTTCGGGCGTTGGAAAACGCTCGAATAAGGCCGGAGTAACCATATTAATTCGCTTATCGGTGCATTGCGCACTTAACAAAACGGCCACCAACAACTGGTACGGAGTTTCGTAATGTAATTCCGTTTCGGCATTCGGGTTATTTTTTCTAAAAAACGCCAGTACACCCTCAAATCTTTCTTTCTTTGTCATACGCAGCTAATGAGCAGCGTGCAAGTTAGTAGATTTTGAGTAATTAAGAATAGCCTCCAGGGTAGAATTAGACGGAGAACAACTCAAAGAATCTAATGATTTTATGGTTTCTTTAAGCGATTTAAAGTTGTCCATCAATTCACTGTCGCACAGTAAGGCTAATTCAATCTCGTGGTGTTGTTTGGGTGTTGTTTCGTTGTAAATAAACCTGATTAGGTCAACTTGGGTAAATGTTTTGATCATAGGCAATATTATGTTGTTTCATTTTTTTGCGTAGGTTAATCAGGGCATACCGCATGCGTCCTAAAGCTGTATTAATGCTTACATTGGTGCTTTCTGCAATGTCTTGAAAACTCATTTCCTGGTAGTGCCTCATCATAATTACTTCCCGTTGATTTTCGGGTAGCTCCTCTATAAACGCTAGAAGTTTGGTTTTAGTATCTTGAGCCACCTGATAATTTTCGTAGGGAGCCTCGGCAAACTCCAGGGTATTAAATACATTGGAGCCGTCCTCCATAACTATGGTGGGGTATCGTTTGTTTTTTCTGAAAGTATCGATGGCTAAATTATGGGCAATGCGCAGTATCCAGGGTTTAAATTTACCTTCTTCGTTATATCGCCCGCTGCGTAAGGTGTTAATTGCCTTAATAAAAGTATCCTGGGTAAGATCTTCTGCTACGTACCTGTCTTTTACAATCAGGTAAATGTTAGTAAACACTTTGGATTTGTACCTGTTCAGTAAAACCTCAAAACTCTCTTCGTTACCCTTGATGTACAGCGAAACCAACTTGCTGTCGCTCAATTCATTGTTAGTCATATGTTAGATTATTTGGTAATCGTAGAGGTCTAATGCATAGGGTATATTGTGGTTTTACATAAAGCGAATGCTGGTGTTCAACACTCTTTTTTTTTAATTTTACAGATTCCAAATGTATAGAATTGCTAAATTAATCTCCAAGAAAAAAAACAATAAAATTAAAATTTTAATTCCTTATCACCTAGTACAACCTTGCATGTGTTTACCCTACCTTGAAATAAAAAAATGTTTACCAAAACCGAATAACTAAAAAAATTGCCTTCCTGGCCGGTACTTATAATACTCATTGTGCCAGCGAGTTACACCATTGCATGTGGGCAAAAGGCATATTATGCGATATCCAAATGAATGTACATATTGCTGGCTCCATAGAACGTTTCAGTTTTATTTTGATACAAAAATATCCTGCTTTATTCCGGTAACTTCTAACATGTGCATTGCTTATATTTGCCGCTCATGCAAACACTAAGCACAACGGCCCCCACCTCGATAGAGGAGCTTGACCCCAAAGCTTACATTATTATAAAAAATGCCCGTGTAAACAACCTTAAAAACCTGAGTGTTGCCATCCCACGAAATAAGTTGGTGGTCATTACGGGTTTATCGGGTTCGGGCAAATCATCGTTGGCTTTCGATACCCTGTTTGCCGAGGGCCAACGCATGTATGTGGAAAGCCTAAGCAGCTATGCCCGGCAGTTTTTAGGGCGCATGGAAAAGCCCGAAGTGGATTACATTAAAGGGGTAGCTCCGGCCATTTCGATTGAGCAGCGGGTAAACACCAACAATCCCCGTTCAACGGTGGGTACTACCACCGAAATTTACGATTATTTAAAACTACTTTTTGCACGAGTAGGCAAAACCATTTCGCCTGTAAGCGGCAAGCAGGTAACCAGCCACTCGGTAACCGATGTGGTAAATTATGCCATGGAGCAGGCTCAAAGCAGCCAATCGGATGAACCCAAGCGCTACCTGATTACCTGCCCTTACAGTTTTAATACCAACCGGTCTAGGGTAGATGAACTAACTACCCTGTTGGGCAAAGGCTATACCAGGTTAATGCTAAACGGCCAACCACATTATATTGAAGACCTGCTGGAGCACCCGGCCGAGCTGGAAGGTAAAGAGTTGGCCTTGCTTATAGACCGGGGTGTTTTAAAGCACGATGAAGATACACAATTTAGAATAGCGGACTCAGCACAAACAGCCCTTTTTGAGGGAAATGGGGAGTGTATAGTAGAAGTAGTTGGCCAGCCCAAGGTGTATTTTTCGGATAAGTTTGAGTTAGATGGCCTGCAATTTGAGCGACCTTCGGTAAACCTCTTTAGTTTTAATAATCCGTATGGCGCCTGTAGGCGATGCGAGGGGTTTGGTAACATTTTGGGCATTGACCCCGACCTGGTTATCCCTGATAAAACTCTTTCGGTGTACGAAGGCGCTATAGCCCCCTGGCGCAGCGAAGCCATGAAAAAATGGTTAACACCCTTGCTGGAACAAGCAGCGCAAGTAAACTTTCCTATTCATAGAGCTGTGCAAGACCTAAGCCCTAAAGAGTACGATTTGCTGTGGAAAGGCGTGGGTAGTTTTAAAGGGCTGGATGGTTTTTTTGCCTTTTTAGAATCCAAATCTATTAAAATACAGTACCGGGTAATGCTTTCGCGCTACCGGGGGCGCACGGTTTGCCCGGAGTGTAAAGGTACTCGCATACGCAAAGATGCCAGCTATGTTAAAATTGCCGGCCACTCTATTGTTGATTTGGTGCTTATGCAGGTAGATGATTTACAGCGGCTTTTTAGCCGCTTAAAGCTGCCTGCACACGAAAAAGAAATTGCTAAACGCATACTGCTAGAAATAAACAACCGCTTAGGTTATTTAACAAAAGTGGGGTTAGGCTATTTAACTCTTAACCGCAAAACAGCCACGCTGTCGGGGGGGGAGTATCAACGAATAAAACTGGCCACTTCGCTGGGCAGTGTTTTGGTAGGTGCTATGTATATTTTGGATGAGCCCAGTATTGGCCTGCACCCTAAGGATACACAGCAGCTTGTATCGGTATTGCAAGAACTAAAAGCCAAAGGCAATACGGTAATAGTTGTAGAGCACGAAGAAGAGGTAATGAAAGCGGCAGACCAAATTATTGATATTGGCCCTGATGCCGGCTCGCATGGTGGGCAGCTGGTTTATCAAGGAAGCCTACACGAAATTGACCAGGCCAATACGCACACCACCCGTTTTTTATCCGGCAAAGATAGCATTGCCCTCCCCGACCGCAGGCGTGTTTGGAATAAGAAAATTACCCTTAAAGGAGCACGCGAGCATAACTTAAAAAATATTTCAGTAGATATACCCTTGGGTGTTTTAACTGCGGTTACCGGGGTAAGCGGTTCGGGTAAATCAACCTTAATTACTAAAATTTTGTACCCGGCTCTAGGAAAAATATTAGGTACAGTAAATATAGCTACGGGTAAATTTGATGAGTTGGCCGGTGATTACAAACAGGTGGAACAAATTGAGTTTATCGATCAAAACCCTATTGGCAAATCATCGCGCTCCAACCCGGTAACCTATGTAAAAGCCTACGATGCCATGCGGCAACTTTTTGCTGAGCAGCCACTGGCCAGGCAGCGAGGCTACAAGCCGGCTCATTTTTCGTTTAATGTAGAGGGCGGCCGGTGCGAAACCTGTGCAGGCGAAGGAACCATTAAAATAGAAATGCAGTTTATGGCCGATATTGTGCTGGACTGCGAAGCTTGCAAGGGGCAACGCTTTAAGCAAGAAGTGCTGGAGGTAACTTACCAAAACAAAAACATTAGCGAAGTGCTAAACCTTACCATTGATGATGCCTTGGTGTTTTTTAAGCAAGTGCCGGCCATTGTAAAAAAATTGAGCCCATTGGCCGAGGTAGGGCTGGGCTATGTTACCCTGGGTCAGTCGTCCAGCTCGTTGAGCGGGGGCGAAGCTCAGCGGGTAAAACTGGCTTCTTTTTTAGGTAAAAGCGGGGGCAGCACAGGGAATATTTTATTTATTTTTGATGAACCCACCACCGGCTTACATTTTTTTGATATAAACAAACTTTTAAAGGCCATGAATGCGTTAATAGACCAGGGCAATACGGTGTTGGTTATTGAGCATAATGTGGAAATAATAAAATCGGCCGATTGGGTAATAGACTTGGGCCCCGAAGGAGGGGCTAAGGGAGGCCAGGTTATGTTTGCCGGAACCCCGGAGGAATTGGCACAGCAACCCAACAATTTTACAGGTTTGTTTTTAAAGGATAAAATCAGGGAAACATCCTAATTTCTACAATAAATTAATCATATATTTACATCATATTTATTCTATAGACCAAGTATTAAAACAAAATAAAATGAGTCAGGAAGTAATAGAGCGCATTAAAAAGCGTAGTGCCGGTGAAACCGAGTATCATCAGGCAGTAGATGAGGTTTGGCTAAACGTAGAAAAAGTAATAGAGCAAAACCCCAAATACAAAGAATTAAACATTTTTGAACGTATGTCGGAGCCGGAGCGTACAATCTCCTTTAGAGTACCTTGGATGGATGATAACGGGCATATCCAGGTAAATAGGGGATACCGTGTGCAGATGAATAGTGCCATTGGGCCTTATAAAGGAGGCCTTCGATTTCACCCAACCGTTAACTTGAGTGTGCTTAAATTTTTAGCTTTTGAGCAAGTGTTTAAAAATGCCCTTACCGGC
>JALWRJ010000316.1 GCA_026994125.1 Cyclobacteriaceae bacterium
ATATAAATTACTTTCGGTAACCCCCACACTACTCGAAGCATGTATAAACCTAACCTGCTCTTTGCCCTTTACTTCAGTAACCAACCCTACGTGCGTAATCTTACGTTTTTTCTTTCCGGTAGCAAAAAATACCAAATCACCCTCCTTAATATCCGATAAGCTCACCCGTTTGCCTATTTTACTTTGGTCGGCCGAAGTACGTGGGATTTTATAATCAATTACCTTAAAAGAGTTAACCAACAAACCCGAGCAATCCATCCCCGAACGGGTAGTACCCCCCCATTTATAAGGAGTACCGGTATAGCTCCTGGCTTGGGCTATCACAGCCTCAATCCTACTTCGCTTAGCGTGCCTGCCGCCACACGAAACAAGCATAGCCAAAACCCAAATGTACAAACTCAATTTATTTGCCATACAGCAATACTATACATTAAAATTGGCATTACGTAAACACCACCCTATTTTTACAAAATTATGGAGGTATTTACTAAAAACGATTTTTTACTCCCCTTAAAAACGCAATTGCAAGGAGAGTTATTGCTCGATGAAACCACACGAAGGCTGTATGCCACCGATGCCTCATCGTACCGGCAAATTCCATTGGCCGTTTGTTACCCGCTCCATACTTCCGATATTAAAACACTAATTAAATTTGCCCTAGCCAACCAATTATCCCTCATTCCTCGAACGGCAGGCACCTCACTGGCAGGCCAGGTGGTAGGGGGCGGCATTGTGGTGGATGTATCCCGTACTTATACAAAAATTTTAGAAGTTAACCCCGATGAAAAATGGGTGCGTGTTCAGCCCGGTGTTATTCGCGATGAACTAAACATGCACCTAAAAAGCTACGGGTTACTCTTTGGCCCCGAAACCTCCACGGCCAACCGAGCCATGATTGGCGGTATGGTAGGCAATAACAGTTGTGGTTCTAATTCGGTTGTATATGGCAGTACACGAGACCATTTACTAGAAGTTTCCGCTATATTATCCGATGGCTCCGAAGCCGTGTTTAAAGCATTAACTAAACAAGAATTTGAACAAAAATGCGCTTTACCTAACGATAACCTGGAGGGTAAAATCTATAGGTCAGTAAATCAAATGCTTGCCAATGCTTCCAACCAACAACTAATAAAATCGCATTACCCACACCCCGATATACCCAGGCGAAATACAGGATATGCATTGGATTTGCTTATGCAAGCCGATGTTTTTGAAGAAACATCTAACCCCTTTAATTTTTGTAAATTGCTAGCAGGTTCCGAAGGCACTTTGGCTTTTATTACAGAAATTAAATTAAAACTTGAACCACTGCCTCCCAAACATACCGGATTAATTTGTGCCCATTTTAATACGGTTTATAATTCATTAAAAGCCACTCAAATTGCTTTAGAGTATAATCCTAGTGCAGTTGAACTAATGGACCATCATATTCTAGAGCGAACCAAAACCAGTGTTTCGCAAAAGCCCAACCGTTTCTTTTTGCAAGGCAACCCCAAAGCGCTTTTGGTAATAGAACTCAAACGAAGTACAAAAAAAGAAATAGAATTAGAAGCTAGCACCTTAATTTCAAGACTTCAAAAAGCAAATTTGGGTTATCATTACCCTTTAGTTTGGGATGTAGATGCAGCTAAAGTTTGGAACTTGCGTAAGGCAGGTCTTGGGTTGCTTTCCAACGTACCGGGCGACCCCAAAGCAGTACCGGTTATTGAAGACACTGCCGTGCGAGTAAGCGATTTGCCCGACTATATAAAAGAGCTTAATGAGGTATTGGCTACCTATAATTTAAGCTGTGTACATTATGCCCATGCCGGCTCGGGCGAACTCCATTTAAGGCCTATCTTAGATTTAAAAACGGAAGAAGGTAATACACTTTTTAAAACCATTCTTAAAGAAGTGAGTGCCTTGGTAAAAAAATATAGAGGTTCGTTAAGTGGAGAACATGGCGATGGGCGGTTAAGAGGCGAATTTATACCGTTTATGATTGGCGATGACAATTATAAATTGCTTAAAGAGGTTAAAAAAACCTGGGACCCAAATAATATTTTTAATCCTGGAAAAATTGTAGATACGCCATCAATGAATTCATCGCTTAGGTTTACGCCCGGGCAGGTAACACCCAACCACCAAACAGTACTCGATTTTTCGGCAACCCAGGGTATTGTAAGGGCGGCCGAACAATGCAACGGCTCGGGCGATTGCCGAAAAACTGAACTTACCGGTGGCACCATGTGCCCCAGCTATATGGCTACCCGCAACGAAAAGCATACCACCCGGGCACGCGCCAATATTTTTAGAGAAATAGCCGGAAGAGATACTGTAAATCCTTTCGAAAGCAAACAAATTAAAGAAGTATTTGATTTGTGTTTGGCCTGCAAAGGGTGCA
The DNA here is from genome assembly GCA_026994125.1 of Cyclobacteriaceae bacterium. Classification (GTDB taxonomy): domain Bacteria; phylum Bacteroidota; class Bacteroidia; order Cytophagales; family Cyclobacteriaceae; genus JAKISE01. The sequence goes on from JALWRJ010000316.1 coordinate 2,384, forward strand.
AAGCAGAGTGTCCCTCTAATGTAGATATTACCAAAATAAGAGCGGAATTTTTGCATCAATACCAGCAACAAAAAGGACTTACCCTGCGCACCCGTTTAATTGCCGGCTTTAACACACTAAACCAATGGGCACTTTGGGCTCCCTGGGCCTACCGTATGGTAGCTAATGGCTTCTTAACTAAACCCTTTAAAAAATTAGCCGGCTTTGCTCCCAAGCGCAGCCTCCCAGCACTCAACAAACAATCGTTTGCCCGGTGGTTCGCTAAAAACAAACGCAATAATTTCGGAATCCCTAAACCCAACAACACCAAAGGCCAAGCCTGGCTTTTGGCCGATGAATTTACAAACTACAACGATTTAGCCGTAGGCATTGCAGTAGTAGAGCTACTCACCAAACTAGGCTATCAACTCGATTTAGCCCCTGTAACCGATAGTGGTCGCACTTTTTTATCAAAAGGGCTGCTGACTAAAGCCAAAAAACTGGTCGATAAAAATATAGCTTCATTACACCCATTGGTTACAAAAAATAAGCCCCTTATTGGCATTGAACCCTCAGCTATTTTAAGCTTTAGAGATGAATACGTAGATTTGGCAACGCATCCGCAACAAGCTAAGTCTCTTGCTTCAAATACATTCTTGTTCGAAGAGTTTCTGGCTGATGAAATAGATAAAGAAAATGTAAAGTCAAGTCAATTTAAGCCCACACAACAAACCATAAAATACCACGGCCACTGCCATCAAAAAGCATTATCATCGCTTACACCTTTAAAAAAAATATTAGAGTTAATTCCGGGGGCACAGGTTCAACTCATCCCCTCGGGCTGTTGCGGTATGGCCGGCTCGTTTGGCTATGAAAAAGAACACTATGAGGTGTCTATGCAAATTGGCGAACTAGTGCTTTTCCCGGCAGTAAGAGCAAACAAGGGTGCCGTAATTGTAGCTCCCGGCACTAGTTGCAGGCATCAAATTAAAGACGGCACCGGGCGTGTGGCCATGCATCCGGCCGAATGGCTAAATCTGCATTTATAAATTTGGTTTTGCAACTAAAGTATTACTTTTAAGGTTTCTTTTGGTATTAAGTTAAAAATAGAAGTAATATTTAGTTTATATGAAAACCAGTAGGCGAAAACTTTCAGCATTGGCAGTTATTTTATTTATGGTAACTGTGTATTCTATTAAAAATTTTAATAAGCAACCCACTTCGCAAATAGAAGTAGCTTATTCGGAAAACAAAAAAAAATTAGAAGCAGCTGGAAATGTATCATTCACCCATTTGCAAGAGCTTAACAAGCGCGACCGGCCTGATTTGGCATTTTTGCAAGACTTTGAAATGACCAAAGACCCCAAATTGGGCTACCCTCCTGTTCAGCGAAGGCTAGAAGCATTTAATAAAATGAAGCAAAAGGCTGGCCAGCAAATGTATGCGGCTCTATCAGGTGTAAATTGGGTAGAGCGGGGCCCGGCCAGTGTGGCAGGCCGTACCCGTGCATTAATGTTCGACCCCAACGACCCCAACAACAAAAAAGTATGGGCTGGGGCCATAGGCGGTGGACTTTGGTTTACCGATGATATTACATCGGCTCAAGCGGTTTGGCAAAATGTAGGCGATGTACTTGCCAATCTAGCCATCAGCTCGCTTGCTTACGACCCCACCAACCCACAGGTGTTTTACATGGGCACCGGTTTAGGCTACACCAGCGATATTCAGGGTGATGGCATATTTAAATCGACTGATGGTGGAAATACCTGGACACAACTAGCCAGTACACAAGCAAATTCTAATTTTTATTTTGTGCAAAAAATAACTGTTACCAAACAAGGTACTGTGCTGGCTACTACCCGTACCGGTATTTATAGGTCAACCGATGGCGGCACTAATTGGACAGAGGTAAAAGCCGGTAGGTTTGGAGATATTGAAATAGCAGCTAATGACAGCATTTATATTACCCAGGGCGTAAATAGCAATGGCGCTATTTATAAATCATCCGATGATGGACTCACCTGGAGTGATATTACCCCTGCATCCGGCAGGCGCATGGAAATTGCCGCTGCCCCCTCTAACCCCGATGTACTTTATGCCGTAGCCGATGGCGGATCCGGAAGTCAGGATGTGGCCTGGGTAAAGAAATCAATAGATGGAGGAGCCACCTGGGCCGATTTGGCAATCCCCGTTTACCTGAATCAAGATTGTACCCCTTCTACGGATTATTTTACCCGAGGCCAAGCTTGGTTCGATTTAGCTATTGCGGTTAGCCCGCTTAACGAAGATATTGTAATCATTGGAGGAATAGATTTGCATAAAACCGAAGATGGTGGAGCTTCCTGGTATCCTATTTCGTATTGGACAGGCTCCACATGCGATGCCTATGTGCATGCCGACCAGCACGCCATGGCTTTTCGACCTAATTACCCGGCCGAAGCTATATTTGGAAATGATGGCG
>JALWRJ010000317.1 GCA_026994125.1 Cyclobacteriaceae bacterium
AATTGAAATTTGTAAAGCGGCTGGTATTAGCAAGGTAACCTTTTTTAAATATTTTACATCAAAGGTAGATTTGTTACTTTATTATAAGAGTGTTTTTACGTTACAGCTTATCATTCAACTAAAAAAGGAGGGCAAAGAGGGTATCGATGCCCTTAAAGAATTAACACGATTATTTGCCCGTGAATATGAACAACGCCCATCCATGTTGCTAGGTTTGGTGCGCTATTTTACGAGCTCAACAGTGTATGTAAGTCCTATACCTGTAAAGCCGGCAGAGCGCAGTTTATTTTTTTCGGAAGTAGAAACAACTTATGAAGCCATTAGTTTAGAAGCCTTGGTTGAACAGCAAATGCTGGAGGTGGTATTTGCACGTCAAACCACCCTAAGCACGGATGCCCGCCAACTGGCTGAGTTGTTTTTATCTACTTTGTATGGTGCTATTTTGGTATGTCGAATGCAAAATAAAGAACACGTTCGCATGTTTTTTGTAACTATGCTGGGTATGGTGTTTCCGGGTATTAAAGGGTAATTTATAGGTTTACTACCAATTCTTTGAACACTTGAGCCATGCCTGTGGTTGCTTTTTTATTTATGAAAGTAACATTGGGTTTACTAACTTCCGGCTTGCCCGGGTCGATGACATATATGGGCGTATGTGGCCGGGTATAGTGAATTAACCCTGCAGCCGGGTACACCACCATGGAAGTGCCAATAATGAGCAGGATGTCTGCTTTTTGCACTATTTCAATCGCATGTATCATCTCTGGTACTTCCTCGCCAAACCAAACAATATGGGGTCTTAGCTGGCTTCCTAGTTCGCATTTATCGCCCCACCTAAGTACGTGGTTTGAAATAGGGTAAACTAGGTTAGGTTTTTGGGTGCTTCGTGCTTTGTTTAGTTCGCCATGCAAGTGCAGCACCCGGGTTGAACCTGCTCGTTCATGCAAATCATCTACGTTTTGCGTTATTATGTTAACACTATAATAAGCTTCGAGTTTAGCCAATAATTTGTGTGCTGTATTGGGTTTTGCATTGGCCGCATCTTTTCTACGCATATTGTAAAACTCCAATACAAGTTTTGGGTTCGCTTCCCAGGCTTGGGGGGTAGCTACTTCCATTACGTCATAGCCCTCCCACAGCCCGCCCGAATCGCGAAAAGTAGCTATGCCACTTTCGGCACTTATACCGGCTCCGGTAAGCACCACTATTTGTTTTGCATTGCTTATCTTTGAAGGCATACAACAAATGTACTATTCCATGAAAACAAAAATTGCATTTATACTTATTTCTATGTTTCTGCTCAGCGGAATATCTGCTCAGGCGCAAACAGCTCGTGAAAAAAAGAAAATGGAAAAAGCTGCTAAAAAAGCTGCCCAAATGAAGCAGGATTCTATCAATAACCAACGGCTTAAAGAGTTGGTAGCTACTAAAGCCTTTGTGTTGGAAGCCCATACGCTTTATGGCAGGTCGGGGGCAAGTTTTCAACTGAATTCCACCACCAATTTTGTGGGTTTTGACGGCAAAAATTCCACCATTCAATTAGCATTTGATCAACTGATAGGTTGGAACGGATTGGGGGGCATAACCCTGGAAGGCACTATTGGCAGTATGGAAATTAAAGATAATAAGAACGGGCTTGGGTTTAGTATAAATGCCACGGTAAGGCAAAAAGGAGGTAGCGTTGTAACCATGATTTTTCGAGTGTCCAGCGATGGCAATGCACGGGTGGATATGTCAGGATCTTTTGGCGAACGGTTAAGTTTTCAAGGAATAATAGTATCGCTGGACGAAACCCGCGTGTACAAAGGAACTTCGCTGTATTAAATTTTTAGAAAAAGCTTATATCGAAGAATTTTTTAAGAATAGTTAGCACAAACATTATTCCTAAGAAAGCAGGTGCAAAATAGGTAAGTATAAAGTTTAAATACTTTTGCATAAAGGAACCCATGTAGGTGGGGTTACCTGTAGCAAGCTCTTGGTTAAAGTTCTTCATTTTCCATTTGGAAATAATAAAAATGGTCATCAGAAAACCACCTAATGGAAGACCTACATCGCTAAAAATATCAAAAACAATATCTAACACGGCCTTGGTTTTGCCTTCGTAAAATAAAAAATTACTAAAAAAATCAACAGCTCCTTGCGAAAGCATACTTGGAATACCAATTAAAAAAACAAGTAGAGCAGTACCCAAAACAACCTTGGTACGAGAAAACTTTTTTTCATCTACCAAAAAGGTAACAGGAATTTCGAGTAAAGAAATAGTTGAAGTAAGGGCAGCAAAGCAAAGAAGCAGAAAGAATAAAGCACCAATAATGGGCCCCATTAGCCCTAAGCTGGCAAAAATACCGGGTAGTACAACAAATACCAGGCCGGGGCCTTCGCTGGGCGATAAGCCTTGCGAGAACACCATAGGGAAAATAAGCAGCCCGGCTAAAAATGCTACGGCTGTATCGGTAATAGTAACCAGCGCAGCCGATGATACAATGTTTTCATTTTTGCTTATATAGGAGCCATACGTTACCAAAGCGGCCATGCCCAACGAAAGCGAAAAGAAGGCTTGCCCCAAAGCATCGTAAACTGTTTTTACGGTAATTTCGCTAAGTTCAGGAACCAAGTAATACTGTACACCATCCATAGCATTGGGTAAAGTAAAGCTATACCCAATTAAACCCAACAACATAATAAAAAGGGCAGGCATTAATACTTTAGAGGCCGTTTCTATTCCTTTTTGGATACCCCTGGAAACAATAAAAGCCGTAATGGCCATAAACCCTAATGAATAAAAGAATAAATCACTAACATCAGCTATTTGATTTGTAAAATGGCTTCCAAAATCTTTGGTATGAGCTAATAAACCCCCTATAATTTGTATAAAATAGGCAAAAGCCCACCCGGCAATTACATTATATACTGATAAAAACATGATGGCAGATAAAATACCCCAGTAGCCTAAGAGGCCCCATTTTTGGCCTCCTAATTTTTTGTAAGCACCAAAAGCATTTAATTGGGTATGCCGCCCAATCGAAATTTCGCCCACCATTACGGGAAAGCCAATAAGCACCATACAAATAAGGTAAATAAGCAAGAAGGCGGCTCCACCGTTTTCTCCTGTTTCGTAAGGAAACCTCCAAATATTGCCCAACCCAACAGCCGAGCCTGCGGCTGCAGCTATAAATCCTATTCTATTGCTAAAGTTTCCTCTCGATGCCATACGTATATTTTACGGGGTAAATGAATTTGCGCAAAATAGCTACATTAGTCGAGTTATCAAAATATTATTATTTTAAGCATGTAAAAATTATTCTTGCGTAAAGCAAAACCGGATTATATTGGCGCCCATCTGCAAGGCTTTTATGCGCAATTCCTGGGGGTCGTTATAAATTCGCTGGTCTTCCCAGCCATTGCCTAAATCGCATTCGTAGCTGTAAAAACATACCAGGCGGCCTTCATAAATTAATCCAAACCCCTGGGCTGGTTTACCATCGTGTTCGTGAATTTTGGGCAATCCATTCTTAAAATTAAATTTTTGATGATAAATAGGGTGGTCGAAGGGCAGTTCTACAAACTCTAATTCCGGAAATACTTTTTTCATTTCGAGCCGGATAAATTTATCGAGTCCGTAATTATCATCAATATGTAAAAAGCCACCACCAATCAGGTAGTTACGTAAATTTTCTGCTTCTTTGGGTGCAAAAACTACATTGCCGTGGCCTGTCATATATACATAGGGGTAGCTAAAAATAAATTTACTACCCACTTCCACAATTGCTTCTTCAGCCACTATTTGTGTGTTAATTTCGGCATTGCAAAACTTAATTAGGTTAGGTAAAGCGGTTTTGTTGGCATACCAATCGCCCCCTCCATTATACTTTAGCTTGGCAATTTGCAAGTTGCTTTGGCCTTGCACTTGTAGTAAGAGCACAAAAAAACCAATAAGCAGCAGTCCCGGTTTGCAAAATTTACAATTCATGCTGCTAAACTAATTCATTTTTATGGTATAGGCTTTATCCTACAAACAGGTTTAGTAGCTTTGCGGTTTTAGTATTGTTATGACACCCTCAACTATTTTACTATTTCTTGTATTGCTTACTTCGGCCAATTACTTGTTCGAGTTGTTGCTTGATATTATTAATTTGCGCAGCAGTCGCAGGCCGTTGGCTCCGGAAGCCCGTGGTATTTACGATAATGAAAAATACCAACAAACCATGGCTTATAACGAGGCTCAAACACGTTTTGGGTTTATTTCGGGAGCCGTAAGTTTTGGGGCTTCATTCCTGTTTTTGGTGTTGGGTGGGTTTGGATGGCTCGATGCAAAACTTATGGAATGGGTGGCCAATCCTACCTGGCGTGCCTTGGCCTATTTTGGTGTTTTGTTTTTGGCTTCTGATGTGCTTGGATGGCCTTTTCAGTGGTATAGCACTTTTGTTCTTGAGGAAAAATTCGGATTCAATAAAACCACGCCTAAACTTTTTATAACCGATAAACTAAAAAATTATTTATTGATGGCCTTACTAGGTGGAGGCTTATTGTACGTGTTGCTTTGGCTGCTTAACCTCTTGGGGCCATCGTTTTGGTGGGTGTTTTGGTTAATAGTTACAGTATTTACGGTGTTTATGAATATGTTTTATACCACACTTATTATGCCGTTGTTCAATAAATTAACCCCATTAGAAAATGGAGACTTGCGCCAGGCCATTGAGCAATATAGCCAACAAGAAGGGTTTCCGCTTACCAATATTTTTGTTATTGATGGCTCTAAACGCTCAAGTAAAGCCAATGCTTTTTTTTCGGGTTTTGGTAAAAATAAAAAAGTGG